>NZ_QTMW01000018.1:0-132614 GCF_003604005.1 Bacteroides sp. OF03-11BH
TCACCACCCCTCACCCTGGACCCATTCATTAGCGCAACGTTTAACTCGTTTCTGCACAGTTATGAATCAAATTTTGGTGCGGTTGCACTGTATTTTATCTGATAAGTCTAAATATCAATCTAGTTTTTTTATAACTTCGCAGCGCGAAGATCAAGAATTAGAATTAAAATGAATCAGACAGCACAATCATGGTGGTTTATCTTTTACAAAGACCAACTGCTTCTTGAGAAAAAAGAGGATGGTATATATACCGTCCCGTGTGGAGAAAGCTCTCCTATTGTTATTAAAGAAAAAACAACCGTACACAATATCACCACACTAGAAAGGAAAAACTGCAAGGCTTTCTCCCTCTCCTCTCCCATTGAAGAATCGGAGCAATGGATCATGATAGGGCTTCGTGCCTCCTATGAATATCTTCCTTTGTCTCATTATCAGACAGCAGGAAAAGCACATGAGATTCTGCATTGGGATAGAAACAGCCGCTTTTGTTCCGCCTGCGGCACGCCTATGGAACAGAAAGAATCTATCATGAAGCGTTGTCCGAAATGTGGCCGGGAGGTATATCCTTCCATTTCCACAGCGATTCTTGTATTAGTGAGAAAAAAAGATTCACTACTTTTAGTGCACGCCCGCAATTTTAAAGGAACATTCAACAGTCTCGTTGCCGGATTTCTGGAAACCGGAGAAACGCTAGAAGAATGTGTAGCACGTGAAGTGAAAGAAGAAACCGGACTGGATGTAAAAAATATCACTTATTTCGGTAATCAGCCCTGGCCTTATCCCAGCGGACTAATGGTCGGCTTTATTGCCGATTATGCCGGAGGGGAGATCAACCTCCAAGATGAAGAATTGAGTTCGGGAGACTTTTATACAAGAGACAATTTACCCGAACTTCCCAGAAAACTTAGTCTTGCCCGAAAGATGATTGATTGGTGGATAGAGCATCCAAATGAATAAATCAAACATGGAAAATATCATCAAAGGAATCCGTCAGTATGTTCCCGAAGCCTGCTTAGAGATGGGTAAAATGAACATTTACTAAAAACAATCATAAATTAGCCCCATGGAATTATCAACAAAAACACCCCGAATTGAAGTAGTAGATGCTCTTAGAGGATTTGCTGTAATGGCCATCCTTCTGGTTCATAACCTGGAGCATTTCATTTTCCCCGTATATCCGGAAAGTTCTCCTGAATGGCTCACCATTTTGGATGCCGGAGTATTTAATGCGACATTTTCACTGCTTGCCGGAAAGTCTTATGCCATATTCGCTCTGCTTTTCGGATTCACTTTCTATATCCAGTCGCACAACCAGCAGTTGAAAGGAAAGGACTTTGGTTACCGCTTTTTATGGAGAATGATATTGCTGGCAGGATTCGCTACTTTGAATGCTGCTTTCTTCCCGGCAGGAGATGTCCTGCTTCTGTTTGTTGTAGTCAGTCTTGTACTATTTATCGTACGTAAATGGAGTGACAAAGCGATTCTAATCACCGCCATCTTGTTTTCACTGCAACCGATTGAATGGTTTCATTATATAATGAGCCTTTTCAATCCTGCCTATACCCTACCCGATTTGAATGTCGGAGCCATGTATGCTGAAGTAGCGGAATACACCAAAGCCGGAAACTTTTGGGATTTTCTGATAGGTAATGTTACGCTGGGACAGAAAGCAAGCCTGTTTTGGGCTATCGGTGCCGGACGTTTCTTGCAGACTGCCGGACTTTTCCTGTTTGGCTTATATATCGGACGCAAAGAATTGTTCGTAACTACCGAATCTCATTTGAAGTTCTGGATGAAAGCACTTATTATTGCAGCTATCAGTTTCGCGCCACTGTATTCTCTGAAAGAACAGATCATGCAAAGTGACAGCAGTTTAATTCAGCAAACGGTAGGTACTGCCTTTGATATGTGGCAGAAATTTGCATTTACGATTGTACTCGTTGCTTCCTTCGTGTTGCTTTATCAGAAGGATCAGTTCAAGAAAACTGTATCTAATCTGCGATTCTACGGAAAAATGAGCTTGACCAATTATATTTCTCAATCTATTTTGGGAGCCATTATCTATTTCCCATTCGGATTCTATCTTGCTCCTTACTGTGGATATACTCTTAGCCTGATTATCGGTATTATTCTTTTCCTGGCACAGGTTCGGTTCTGCAAATGGTGGCTGTCTAAACATAAACAAGGACCATTGGAAACAATATGGCATAAATGGACTTGGATAGGCACGAAGAAATAACAGAAAAAAAAGAAACAGTACTGACTGAAGAATAGACTAAGAAAGCAGGCCACGAAATACACATAACTACAAACGAACAACTTACGAATATGAAACTGAACGTATCACTCTAAAGCATCAACAAAACTTGTGTATCCGCAGCCTGCCTGTTGAAATTGAGATGATGCCAATACAACAAGATTCGGGCAAGAAGGATTAGCAAGTGGACTTAAAGAATGCAAAGGAAATGAAAGAACTGTGCCAAGTTGGGGAAAAAGCCCGAAAATAGGCAGAATCAGGGCTATGTATAGAGAAAAAGAAGCGCCTCCATAATCTTCGAAAAGACCATGGAGGCGCTATTTATTATTTATCTTTCGTTATCTATATCTGAAATTTCAGAAGAAACAAAATCAGATACCCAATGATTTCTTCACTGCTTCAATCTTTTCCATTGCGGCAGATTCGGCAGAAGCATAACAATTGCGGCAACCCATTTCACCCTGAACTTCCATATAGAACTTAATCTTAGGTTCTGTACCTGAAGGACGAACGGAAACTTTGCTACCGTCTTCAGTGAAATATTGAAGTACGTTAGATGGTTCCGGCATATCGATTGCAGTTACGTTACCTTTATCATCTGTCTGTTTCAGTGTCTTATAATCTTTGCTCAAGATCACTTTAGAGCCACCCAATTCTTTCGGAGGATTGGCACGGAAGTTCTCCATCATAGCTTTGATTTCTTCTGCACCGCTCTTACCCGGTTTCACTACGTTTACAGTAAACTCTTTAGAGAATCCGTATTCTACGTAGATATCCAGCAACAACTGATACAAGGATTTACCATTATCTTTTGCCCATGCAGCAACTTCAGCAATCAGACAGCAAGCTGATACAGCATCTTTATCGCGAACGAAATCTTCGGCAAGGAATCCGTAGCTTTCTTCACCGCCACCGATATATTTCTGTTTGCCTTCACGCAGACGGATTTCACGGGCAATCCATTTAAATCCGGTGTAGCAGTCAAGCATTTCGATGTTATTCTTATCTGCGATCTTCTTGATTAGTTCAGTTGTAACGATTGTCTTCACGCAGAACTCGCCACCTTTAATCTTACCCAGTTGTTTGTACTGTGTCAGAATATAATAAAGGTACATCATACAAGTCTGGTTACCGTTAATCAGTACCCATTCGCCTTTATCATCCTTACAAGCAATACCCACACGGTCAGCATCCGGGTCGGAAGCCATAACGAGGTCAGCATCAATTTCTTTGGCAAGGTTTACAGCCATAGAAAGAGCTTCCGCGTTTTCCGGGTTCGGAGATACGACAGTCGGGAAGTTACCGTCCTTAATCATCTGTTCGGGCACAGTAAATACGTTTTCGAATCCCCACATTTTCAATGCACGAGGAATCAACATCATACCTGTACCGTGGATCGGAGTATAGACAATCTTCATGTCTTTGTGACGGGCGATAGCTGCCGGATCAATAGAAACAGTTTTCACCATATCCAGATAAATCTTATCGATGTCTTCACCGATAATCTGAATCAAATCCGGATTTCCCTGGAATTTAATATCGGCAGCAGAAGCAATTGCATTCACTTCGTCGATGATACCTTTATCGTGTGGAGCCAATACCTGTGCACCATCGTCCCAATATGCCTTGTAACCGTTGTATTCCTTCGGATTGTGAGAAGCAGTCAGGATGATACCGCTCTGGCAACCGAGGTGACGGATGGCGAAAGACATTTCCGGTGTCGGACGCATGTCGTCAAACAGATATACTTTAATACCATTGGCAGAGAAAATATTAGCAGAAGTTTCCGCAAACAAACGGCTGTTATTGCGGCAATCGTGACCTACTACTACAGAAATCTGCGACAGGTCTTTGAAGTTCTTTTTCAGATAGTTGGAAAGTCCTTGAGTGGCAGCACCTACCGTATAGATATTCATACGATTGCTACCTACACCCATAATACCACGCAGACCACCAGTACCAAATTCAAGATCTTTGTAGAAAGCTTCAATTAGTTCGGTTTTATCATCGTTTTCCAACATACGCTTCACTTCAGCCTGGGTTTCAGCATCATAAGCCGGGGTTAGCCATTTTTCGGCTTTTTCAGTGACCTGTTTAATAAGTTCCTGATTTTCCATTTCGATTGTTATTTATTGGTTAATGAATTATTTATTATCAATTTCTTGAGCACACAAATGTAAAATAATAAGTTTATAATTCCTATTCTTTTAATTGAAATTTGAGAATTAAGAATTAAAAAGCGATATACTTAATACCTAATATCTCATACTTAATATCTATTCTTGTGGCACTTTATATCTGTCACCAGTCTGCTTGACATATTCCTGCAAGAATTCTTTCGGATATCCGGGACGCATCACTCCGGCAGGTTGTCCAATAGAATTACGCTCAAACTGACCGTCTTTAACACGTTTCACCACTCCATCATTGTACTTCACAATCAAGAATGTACCCAATTGTTTCCAAGTATCGAAAGTGCTCTGTGCGGTCATATTTGTATAGTTTGTCAGAAAGTCAACCGCTGCGTTCTTATCTTTTGCCAGCAGTTTGGCAGCCATTTCTTCAATGCCTTCCTGTGCATTGTTGAAAGTAGTTTCCATTTCTTTCTGCGCTTCCCGTACATCACCGATCATCAAATCATAACGCGGATAGACCATATTAGATACCCAGTTGAAAATCCAGAAAGCAGAATTCCAGGAGAAAGTAATATAATCGGCCCCATCTACACGGGTATAACATACCGGCACTTTAGTAGCACAACAATAAACCGGGGTAAATACAGCCATGTTCGCATCATCCACACCAAACCAAAGTACACCGCCTATCGGGTCCGGCTTATGAGCCCGCATTTGTGCAACAAATACAAACCCGCTTTGTTGAGTGGAAATCGGACGTTCGTTGAAATATTCCTGGCCATCTACCTTGAAGTTCAGAGGAGAAAGACGGTAAGGTGTCTTATAAGGTCCGGCTCCAAAATCATTGGAGATGTCAAGGGGCGTTCCTTCATAATGGTCGCGCATCATATCTTTCACATCTTGCACGGATAACTTATGTTTCGGTTTCACAAAAAGAGGCATCGGCGTATTGGTCTTTCCCTCAATGTAAGGAAGATAATCTTTTCCGTTATCTGTGAACTTATTAAAATAGCTCCACACACGAGCCTCACAAAAACGGCGGGCACCAAAATCAAGAGGCGCATAAGCTAATGAAAAGCTAAAGTCTTTGTTTACTCCATTAAAATATCCCTTCTCGCGGGCAAAAGAAACGACATCCGGAGAGTACATGCAGTTTTCCTTGTCGTTCATATCAAACTGGTGGATACGTGACTGGTTGGCATGGGCCGAAATGCAATCATCGGGCACACGTACAGCTACCCAAACTGCTCCACGGATGCCGGGACCTTTACCAATCATTTCCATAATCCATATTTCGTTCGGATCGGCAATAGTAAAGGATTCTCCTTCGCTATAATAGCCGTATTGCTGCACTAAGTCGGTCATGATCTTAATTGCTTCACGGGCAGTGCGCGAACGTTGCAAACCGATATAAATCAGACTTCCGTAATCGATAATCCCTGTAGAATCGGCCAATTCCGGACGTCCGCCGAAAGTTGTCTCACCAATGGTAACCTGATATTCATTCATATTACCGACTACATTGTAAGTCTGGCGTGCCTGCTCTATTTCTCCCAGATACTTGCCGGTATCCCATTCATAAACTTTCAGCATCGTACCTTTTGGATAGGTAGCAGCCGGATAATGATAAAGTTCTCCGAATAAGCCATACGAGTCGGCAGAATAGGAAACAATCGTCGAGCCATCGGCAGACGCATTTTTTCCGACAATCAGGTTGGTGCAGGCGAAGGTGTTCGCCACAGCCGCCATCAATACGGCGGCACAAAGAATAATTCTTCTCTTCATAATAAATATATGATTCACTTTTAATAATTTACCAAATAAAGCTTTCACGGGCCACTGTTTCATTCCCACAATAGTCGGTCACTGTAAATTCAACAGTATGCTTGCCTCCTTTCTTTACGCGTTTGGGGTCCAACGTACATTCCCAGTATGATTTCACAATATTGGGACGTCCGAAAAGCGCATACTTTCCGTCAATCGTTCCACGATAGGAAGCAATTCCCGCGCCCTGATCTTTCAAACGATAGACAATTTTTCCGTTTCTTCCCCACTGATTCTTGTTGACAGGGATAATCTCCGGCGGGATGGTATCGATGGCAACAGTGTAAGTTCCCAACTCCCGGATAGATGCTTTCATGTATCCGTCTTCATACTTTCCGCCTACGCTGTACTTTCCTCCTTTGGGAGTTATGCGGGCCACATAATATTTCGTCGTATCGGCAATTGGTTTTCTACGCAACCCGATACACAACTCACAAGCTGCATGCAGCGGAACCGCCTTATCATTCAGCTGATAAGTAAAAGCAACGGCACCACTATCCGCCTTCACCTGATAATTGAGGGGAACATCATCATACAACATTCCTTTCGGAACAACCAAGTTCAATCCCGGTTCTTGCAGATAATTAGTCTTATTCCAGGTAAAATAATATTTCTCCCGATGATTCAACGGTTCAATCGGTTGCTTCCGACCCCGTACGGTGAAACTATATTTGGAAGTGTTTCCGAAAGCATCTTTTAATGTATATAAGAACTGATAGTCCCGTTCCTCATCAATCGTCACCAAGCCACGGTTATCATTCGATGCTTTTAGCAGACGCAAAGTGTTACCCGGATCAATGAAAGATTTCATATATTGCCCGTAAGTCCAGGAATTAATCATCCGGTTCTCTTCCTGCGAGAAGCGATCTACGGTGCTGCGAAATATTTCATTTCCATCTACCGTAAGCACAACTGAATAAACTCCATAATGGTTATTCACTCCATCCATGTAATCGTATGCTTTGATCCCCACACCTATCACTCCCCATGCTTCCACCGGACGCTCACTATTAGGAAGGATGATTTTATTCTCTTGCTTTCCATCCACTACTCCTTTACCCAGTTGTGGAAAAAATAGAATGCCATCCGCTTTCGGAGCACGCGTATCTTTTATTTTCGATTGAAAGAAAGGCATAGGGTCAATATAATCTCCCGATTCCGTTTCAAATACATCCAGGTGAAGATGCGGACCGAACGAATATCCGGTGTTTCCGCTCCATGCGATCTGCTGGCCTCCTTTTACCGGATATTCTCCCGGTTCGGGAACAATCTCTACTTCCCAGCTTTCTTCTTCATATTGAAGTTTCTCCACCCTTTCGGCAATGGGAGAAACAAAACCACTCAAATGGCGGTTGATCGTTGAATAGCCATTGTGATAACAGACATCAAGTACATATCCCGAACCATTCGTGACGCGAATACGCGAAATATAGCCATCAGCGAGAGCACGAACGGGTTTACCGATAACTCCGCCTGTCTTAAAATCCAGTCCGCCGTGGAAGTGATTGGAGCGGATTTCTCCAAAGTTCCCACTCAATGTAAGAGGAAAGTCAAAAGGAGGTACAAAGGTTACTTGCTTCTTCTCTTGTCCATACCCTCCGATGCAGCAAGCCAGCATCAAAGCAGTGATATATCGTCTCATCATTCCGTTCACTTTTTTACTCCCGCAAATGTACACTATTCCCACTAAACTATGAAATATCCGAGGAGAATGATGACCGTAGATACTAGTTAATATTTCTTTTTAATGTTATATTCATTGCAAATTAGTAGTCATTATGTTATTTATATTAGTACTTTTGTAGCCGTTTTTTAATTATAATTAAAAGTTAGAAACTCAATGAGAATGTATGTAAAAGTAATGGCAGCGGTCATTGCATGTATATTGCTGAGTGGAGAAGCGCTCTCGGCATTTGCAACTACCCCCGCTACAGAAAATCTGAGTTGGTTTAAAAAGAAAAAGAAAAAACCAGAAGAGAAAGAAGAGAAGAGTAAAAGCGACTACGAGAAATTAGTGGAAGACAGTAAAACGACCAAAGGGATGTTTGCTGTACATCAAAAGAAGAATGATTATTATTTTGAAATTCCCACCTCACTTTTGGGACGTGACTTATTAGTTGTCAATAAGCTGCAACGAGTTCCTACCGAACTTAATGATGCGGGTGTAAACCGCGGAGTAAACTATGAAAACCAGATGGTTTGCATGGAATGGGACAAAGCGACGGGCAAACTAATGTTACGCCAACAACGTCCATTACCTCTGGCCCCCCAAACGGACGCTATCTTCCGTTCGGTAAAGGATAATTTTATCTCTCCGCTGATTGCCGCATTCAAGATCGAAGCAGTCAATGCAGATTCTACGGCATTAGTAATCAAGGTGAATGATATTTATGATGGTACGGAAACCAGTATCAATAACGTATTTACCAATATTAATCTGGGTACTTCGGCTATCAAGAATTTATCACGTATTCTATCCATCAAATCCTTTTCAAACAATGTCGTGGCAACTTCCGAGTTGACTACCCGGGTAACGGAAGGTACTACTACTGTTTATGTAACGGTGGAAGTTAGTTCTTCTATTCTCTTATTACCCGAGAAGCCGATGATGGGACGATTCGACAATCAGAAGGTCGGTTATTTCACGAATCCGTTATTAAGTTTTAGTGATGCGCAGCAGCGTACGGATAAGACACAGTATATCACCCGCTGGCGTATGGAACCCAAACCGGAAGATCGGGAGGCTTATCTGAAAGGTCAGATGGTAGAACCTGCCAAACCTATTATCTTCTACATTGACAATTCAACTCCTTACCAATGGCGTTCGTACATTAAGAAAGGTATCGAGGACTGGCAGATTGCCTTTGAAAAGGCTGGTTTCAAGAATGCGATTATCGCCAAAGAAATCACGGACAGTATGCATGTAGACATGGATGATGTCAATTACTCCGTACTGACTTATGCTGCTTCGGAAAAGAAAAATGCAATGGGACCTTCTCTGTTAGATCCCCGTTCCGGAGAAATCCTGGAAGCTGATATTATGTGGTGGCACAATGTGCTTTCTATGGTACGTGAATGGATTACTGTCCAGACCGGAACTGTGTGTCCGGAAGCACGCAATGTACAATTGCCTGATGCTTTGATGGGAGATGCCATTCGATTCGTCGCCTGTCATGAGGTAGGCCACTCATTGGGACTCCGTCACAATATGATGGGATCATGGGCTTTCCCGACGGATTCATTACGTTCCGAAGCATTCACTTCCAGAATGAATTCTACCGCTTCATCTATCATGGATTATGCACGATTCAATTATATCGCACAACCAGGAGATGGCGTGAAAGTTCTTTCTCCGCATATCGGTCCTTATGACATGTTTGCTATCGAATATGGTTATCGTTGGTACGGAAAGAAGACTCCGGAAGAAGAAAAGGATGTTTTATTCGATTTTTTGAGCAAACATACTGATCGTCTTTATAAATATAGTGAAGCACAGGATGTACGTGATGCGGTAGATCCACGTGCACAGAACGAAGATTTAGGTGATGATCCGGTTCGTTCTTCTTTACTTGGCATTGAGAATCTGAAACGTATTGTTCCGCAAATTCTTCAATGGACTACTACCGGCGAGAAAGGACAAACTTATGAAGAAGCATCACGCCTCTACTATGCAGTAATCAACCAATGGAACAACTATTTATATCATGTCCTTGCCAATATTGGCGGTATCTACATTGAAAATACAATTGTTGGAGATGGCGTCAAGACTTATACATTCGTTGAGAAAGAGAAACAACAAGCTTCACTAAAATTTCTGATGGATGAAGTATTAACATATCCTAAATGGCTGTTTGACACGGAAGTAGGACAATATACTTATCTACTTCGTAATACTCCCATCGGAAAACAGGAGAATGCTCCTACGCAAATCTTAAAGAACGCCCAAGCCTATATCCTTTGGGATTTACTAGGCAACACCCGTTTGATGCGTATGATAGAGAATGAGTCTGTCAACGGGAAAAAAGCCTTCACAGTAGTGGAGCTTATGGACGGACTTCATAAAAACATTTTCGGTATTACCGAACGTGGTGGCATCCCCAACGTAATGGAACGTTCTTTGCAGAAAAACTTCCTCGATGCATTACTTACAGCAGCCGCAGAACCCGAAGCTGTAAAAATCAACAAGAAGATTGCAAATGAGCATTTCCTGCTTGACCATGCCACTCCTTTCTGCAGCTGTTATGCAGCCGAACAACGGGCACTTCGCCAAGAAGACCGAATGGGCGCTCCACGTGTGCTTAACTTCTATGGCAGTCAGCTCAACCGTATTTCTGATGCTATCTCGGTGAAACGCGGAGAGCTATTACGTATCAAGAAATTGTTGCAGAGCCGTCTCGGCACTTCTGATACTGCTGCACGCTATCATTATGAGGATATGATTCTACGTATTAATACGGCTTTGGGAATCAAATAAAACAAAATCAATCACTTTAACAATCTATATTGATGAGAAAAAAATATTTATACGTTCTTATATGTTTTCTTGTTAGCACGTTGGCTACAGCCAACGCTGCTAATCGCACAATCACCGGAGTCGTCATATCCGGTGAAGACAATGAACCTCTAATCGGTGCTTCTGTATATGTTAATGCAGACGATTTGAAAAAAGCCGGAGTATCACAGACTTCTCTAGGTACTATCACTGATATGGATGGTAAATTCTCCATTTCCATTCCGGAAAAGGTGACCAGACTACATTGTAGTTATATAGGTTTTGAAGAACAAAACATCATATTACAAACAGGAAAAGATACTTATCGTATTGTACTTCAAGCTTCATCACACACATTAGGAGACGTAGTAGTAACTGGTTATCAAGAACTGGAACGTCGTAAACTGACTGCTGCCATTGCCAAAGTAGATGTTACAGATGGAATGGTAGGTGCTGCAAAAAGTATCGATCAGGCGTTAGCAGGACAAATCGCCGGTGTAGCTGTTACGACAACTTCTGGTGCACCGGGAGCTCCAGCACGTATTCGTATTCGTGGTACGGCTTCATTAAATGGAACACAAGACCCATTATGGGTATTGGATGGAATACCTTTGGAGGGGACAGATATTCCAGAGATTAACAAAGATAACGATAATGACATTGTAAATATGTCACAATCTTCTATCGCAGGTTTGAGCCCAAACGACATTGAAAGCATTACGATATTAAAAGATGCAGCTGCTACTGCCATTTATGGCGCACGTGCTGCAAATGGTGTAATTGTGGTAACAACCAAAAGAGGAAAAACCGGAAAACCTGTTATTAACTTCAATACTAAATTGACTTATACTCCAAATCTCAATACTTCACGGCTCAACTTACTAAACTCGGAAGAGAAAGTCGATTTGGAACTTCAATTATTAAAAGAAGCACGGTTTGACATATTATGGGGATTAACAGATCCGATACCGGTATTTCCTGAAAAAGGAAAAGTTGCTGCTATCATGAAACAATATAACTTAATAGACATCTATAAAGAACAGGGGTGGAACGGACTGACACCTGAAGCCCAAAATGCTATAAACAAACTGAAAACAATCAATACAGACTGGAATGATATATTATTCAGAGATGCTTTCACGCAAGAATATAACTTTAGCATTTCCGGTGGTAGCGAAAAGGTTACTTATTACAACTCACTTGGTTATGTCAAAGAAAACGGAAATGTACCAGGTGTAAGCATGAGCCGTTTTAATCTGACCAGTAAAACGTCTTACCAAATCAACAAAATATTAAAAATTGGAATGTCTATTTTTGCCAACAGACGCAAGAATAACACATTTATGACTGATACTTACGGACTTATTAACCCTATATATTATTCACGTATCGCCAACCCTTACTTTGCTCCGTTTGACGAACAAGGAAACTACCTTTACGATTACGACGTAGTCAGAAGTAATGAAACAGATGAAAAGCAAGGCTTTAATATATTCGAAGAACGAGCAAACACCAATAAAGAATCTGTCACCACAGCCATCAATTCTATCTTTGATGTTCAGCTACGTTTTAACGATCAGTGGAAAGTTTATTCACAGATTGGTGTGCAATGGGATCAATTGTCGCAAGAAGAATATGCCGGGATAAATTCATATAATATTAGGAATATACGTGAAACCAATAAATATTGGAAAAATGGTGTACAAACCTATCTTATACCAGAAGGAGGCATGCTTAAAACAACTAATAGTACAACCTCACAACTCACATGGAAAATCCAAGGAGAATACAAAAACACATTTGGGGATATACATGACATACAAATAATGGCTGGTTCGGAAATTCGCAAAAACTGGGTAGACAACCAAGCCTCAACCGGATACGGATATGATCCCAAGAAACTAACATTCCAGAATCTCATATTTAAAGATGAAGCACAAGCCAATGATTGGAATCTAAAAACTAAATCGTACAAGGAAAACGCTTTTGCTTCTTTCTTTGCCAATGGTTCATATACTTTAATGAATCGTTATACATTGGGAGGAAGTGTGCGCATGGATGGTTCTGATTTATTCGGAGTAGATAAGAAATACCGTTTCTTACCAATCTATTCGGTAAGCGGTTTGTGGCGTTTATCTAATGAATCGTTCATTAGACAATACAAATGGATTGATAATTTAGCTCTTCGCCTTTCTTATGGCTTACAAGGAAATATTGATAAGGGAACCTCTCCATTCCTAGTCGGAAAATATGATAATGTGAATATTTTACCAGGTTACAGTGAAGAAAATATTATTATCAATAGTGCTCCCAACAGTAAATTACGCTGGGAAAAAACAGCATCTTACAATCTAGGAATAGATTTTTCTGTACTCAATCAAGCCATCAATCTTAGTGTAGATTACTACTATAGAAAAGGAACAGACTTAATTGGTTCTAAAGCATTAGCTTTAGAAAATGGATTCACTAATATGTCTATAAACTGGGCTAGTATGGAAAATAAAGGTGTAGAAATAAACCTGCAGACACGTAATATCACCACTAAAAACTTCTCTTGGTACACTACTTTCAACTTCGCATATAATCAAAATAAAGTACTAAAAGTACTTACAGATAAAAGCCAAGTGACTCCTAGTCTGGAAGGATATCCTGTAGGTGCAATCTTTGCACTAAAAACAAAAGGTATAAATCCTGATACAGGACAAATCTATCTTGAGAATAAAGAGGGAAAAGCTGTCACTGTAGAAGAGTTATTCAGAATGACATCGAATGAAGATGGTCTTGGCACTTACCAAATAGGACCAAGTACTGAAGAACAAAGAGACTTTTACAGCTATGTTGGAACGTCAGATGCTCCCTACACGGGCGGTTTTCTAAATACGTTCAATTACCGAAATTGGGAACTGAATCTGAATTTTTCATATAATTTTGGAGCACACGTAAAAACAACTCCAAGTTATAATGTATCTGACTTAGACCCAGGGCGCAATATGAATAGAGACATACTGGATAGATGGACACCGGAAAATACAACAGGAAAGTTCCCTGCATTAGCAACGTACAATTACAATCCGGCCGACTACTACTTGTTCAGTACTCGAAATGACATTTACAGATCACTGGATATCTGGGTAAAAAAGCTAAGCTTTGTACGTCTACAAAATATACGTCTTGCTTACCGGGTTCCATCCGAATGGCTTCATAAACTAAGTATCGGCGGAGCAACTGTAGGATTAGAGGCTCGTAACCTATTCGTTATCAGCTCTAATTATGATAATTATATGGATCCGGAATCAATGGGCAACCTATACTCTACCCCAGTTCCCAAATCCATTACCTTCAATCTAAGTCTTAACTTTTAAAAAATATATTATGACAAAGAAAATATATTATATATTCACATTAATAGGAAGCCTGTTATTATCTTCCTGTGATAGTTATTTGGACATACAACCAGTAGGCCAAGTAATTCCCAATACGCTAGCTGAATACAGAGCTTTATTCACAACAGCTTACAATACAGCACTCAATGACAGAGGAATATGCGAAATCAGAACAGATATCGCAACCATATTACAGTCTGATGCCACTTCCAAAAATTCTTTAGGAGATGTTGAAAAATGGAATGATGTTAATCCGAATGCAAGTACGAGACAATTTGGATGGGCGGCCTATTATACCAATATCTATTATGCCAACGCAATCATAGATAAAAAAGATGAAATATCAGAAGGAAGCCAAGAAGATATTAATCAATTAGTTGGAGAAGCTTACCTCATGAGAGCATATATGCATTTCATATTGGTCAATCTTTATGGACAACCTTATACAGCTACCGGAGCATTAGAAACCAAAGCAGTTCCTCTAAAACTCAATACTGATTTAGAAGAAATACCATCAAGAAATACTGTAAAGGAAATATATACCTCTATTTTATCTGATATAGAAACAGCACGGAAACTGATTAATAAAAAAGAATGGGAAATTCAATATTCATACCGTTTTTCAACATTATCAGTAGATGCTATGGAATCACGGGTATATTTATACATGGGTGAATGGAGCAAATCTTATGAAGCTTCGGAACGTGTATTAGCCGGAAAATCGACATTGGTAAACCTAAATGATGAAGGAGGCAAACTTCCTAATGAATTTACATCTGTAGAAATGATCACTGCCTATGAAGTTTTTCCAAATAGCGATTATGCCGGATCACTCTTACTTTACCCTTCATTTTTACAAGAATATGAGGAAGGAAAAGATCTACGTCCAAACAAGTATTATCAAGCAAATAAAAATGGAAATTATACTTCCATCAAAAGTGGTGAATCTAAATTCAAATGTACTTTCCGCACCGGAGAGCTTTATTTAAATTCAGCAGAAGCTGCTGCACATTTAAACAAATTACCTGAAGCACGTACCCGGCTCTTGAAACTAATAGAGAATCGTTATACATCAGAAGGTTATGAGCAGAAAAAGAATGAAATAAACGCGATGAGCCAAGAAAAGCTAGTCACAGAAATTCTGAAAGAACGTGCTCGCGAGCTTGCTTTTGAAGGCCATCGCTGGTTTGATTTACGCCGAACTACCCGACCGGAAATCAAAAAAGAAATTGAAGATGTAACCTACACACTTGTACAAGATGATTCCCGTTACACATTGCGTATTCCACAAGATGCAATTGATGCTAATCCCGGACTTTTAAACTAATAACCAAGCATTTTTCATAGAAACAAACCGCCTGACATCATAGACTAAAAAGCTCCCTTTACCTAAAGCGTAAAAGGAGCTTTTTTTAATCTATCTACTAGCCATTTCTCATTTTGTACACCTACCTCATTCACCATTAAATCTTTATCCCCTAAAAGCATTGTTCTTTAACAAGAAATCCGTATCTTTGTAGCGACTTATTACGATTAATAACGTAGAAGCGTTTAGAATATTATCTCTATTCAGAATCTGGTAAATTCTTTAATTGGGGAGATAATGGCAACTAAGCGTTCACGTCTTTGTTATATGCAAGGGCGTGGACTCTGTTGTTCATTTCCCAATAGGTTTACCAGAGCCTTGAATAGAATGAACTAACGACGTCCACGCTTCTCTTGTATATATATGGTATCCGGACGCTTACCACACAAACAATAAAGGTAATGAGCAGCACTATTACAAAGTTCTTCGCTTCTTTTTTAGCTTATGGGGTAGCTAATAAGAAAAAGCGCTTCTCGGCAATTGGCCGTTTCTCCGAAGGATTGGCTCCGGTAAAAGGAAAAATCCAATGGGGATACATCAATAAAGGATATGACGTTGTCATTCCTCTAATGTACGAACGGGCTTTCTCTTTTAAAGAAGGATTAGGGATGGTAGTACTCAATTCTCAATACGGATTCATCGACCATACCGGACAAATACAGATTCCGTTTAAATACACAGCCGCTCACTCGTTTGAACAAGAATGTGCACGGGTATGCCACGATGGATTATGGGGATTGATTGACAGACAAGGAAACTACATTCTTCCACCGACTTACAGTCAAATAGAACAATTCGCGGAAGGATTAGCTCTCGTCTCGCTACACAATAAGATAGGATTCATTAACAAGAAAGGAGAAGTTGTCATTCCCCTGGAATATGATAATGGACGCTCTTTCTCTGAAGGATTGGCTGCTGTTTGTATTGAAAGTCAGTCGTCCAAGTGGGGGTATATAAACAAAGACAATGAAGAAGTACTTCCTTTTAAGTACGATATTGCAGAACCCTTTTACAACAACATAGCTCGAGTGGGTCTCTATGGAAAAAGCATGAAAATCAACAAACAGGGCAGTGAATGTCTATAAAACAACCACTCTACGCATTTATTCATCTCAACACGCAAGGCATTCTGTTCTAAAACATCCCCTTACGAATAACAACGTAAGGGGATTTTTCGTACTTTCGAACATGTTAAATCTTTAATACGTAACATTATGATTATCGGAGTACCAAAGGAAATCAAAAACAATGAGAACCGTGTAGGCATGACACCTTCAGGAGTGGCCGAAGTGGTAAAACAAGGGCACCGGGTGTTTATCCAACATACAGCGGGAGTAAATAGCGGTTTTCCGGATGAAGCATATCAAGCTGTCGGCGCACATGTCCTGCCAACAATAGAAGATATTTACGCCACTGCTGAGATGATAGTAAAAGTGAAAGAACCGATAGTCACTGAATATAACTTAATAAGAAAAGGACAGTTACTATTCACTTATTTCCATTTTGCTTCCGACAAGGAATTAACCCTTGCTATGCTCTCTAACAAATCAATATGCCTGGCTTATGAAACTGTAGAAGAAGCAGACCACTCATTACCTTTATTAATTCCCATGAGTGAAGTTGCCGGACGTATGTCTATCCAAGAAGGCGCCCGTTTTCTGGAAAAACCGCAAGGCGGAAAAGGTATCCTTTTGGGAGGTGTACCAGGTGTTAAACCAGCTAAAGTATTAATTTTAGGAGGTGGAGTTGTAGGTAGCAATGCCGCACAAATGGCTGCTGGAATGGGGGCAGATGTCACTATTACAGATATAAATCTGGCACGTCTGCGCTATTTGAGCGAGACACTGCCGAAGAATGTAAAGACATTGTACGCATCCGAACTAAGAATCAGAAAAGAATTGCCGGATGTAGATTTAGTTGTCGGCTCTGTACTGATTCCCGGTGATAAAGCACCACATTTGATTACCAAAGAGATGCTTTCAATGATGCAGCCCGGCACAGTATTAGTAGATGTAGCAATCGATCAGGGAGGATGTTTTGAAACCTCTCACCCGACCACTCACAGTGCACCGACCTATATTGTAGACGGAATCGTTCATTATGCAGTAGCTAATATTCCGGGAGCCGTACCTTATACTTCCACTCTTGCACTAACCAATGCTACCCTCCCCTATGTGATAGCTTTAGCAAATAAGGGATGGAAAAAAGCCTGCAAAGAGAATCCAGCATTAGCACTCGGATTAAATATCGTAGAAGGAAAAATCGTTTATAAGGCCGTTGCCGACGTATTTGGTTTGAAGTACGATCCTATCAACCTGTAACTATGCATTTTCACCATACAGTAATATAAAGTCTTACAGAGTTCTTTCTTTTTTTCAAAGTAAGGCTATCTCAATGTCTTACGTCTTCGATTGATAACCTTTAAAAAACTCTGCAAGACTTTGTATTACTCTGTGATGAGCTATATCTTTAAAATAAATAATCTTTCTTTGCCGCCCGTTGATAAGCCGCTACCAATTCGTTCATTACTTCTGCCACAGACTGCCGACGGGATATGATTGCCGAAACTTGTCCGATCTCCAATTCCCCTTCTTCCAGATCACCTTCAAAGATTCCTTTTTTAGCACGCCCCCGTCCTAATAAAGTTCTCAAATCTTCAGCACTAGCTCCACTATCTTCAGCCTTCTCCACCGCTTCGCGGAAAGCATTCTTTACCAAACGTGTTGGAGCCAGCTTTTTCAACAACAACTTAGTATCCCCTTCTCTGAGACTCAAGCAATAATCTTTAAATACCGAACTCGCTGAACTCTCTTCAGTAAGAGCAAAACGGGTTCCTATCTGCACCCCTTCGGCTCCCAACACCATAGCAGCCAATACTCCTTCCCCTGTGCCGACACCTCCTGCAGCTATCAAAGGTAATGTTGTAGCCTCACGTACAGCCGGAATCAAACAGAAAGTCGTTGTTTCTTCGCGTCCATTATGCCCTCCGGCTTCAAACCCTTCTGCCACTACCGCATCTACTCCAGCCTCCTCACATTTTACAGCAAAACGGGAAGAAGAAACAACATGAACAACCGTTATTCCACGTTCTTTCAACCACCCAGTCCACGTTTTCGGATTTCCGGCAGAGGTAAAAACAATCTTCACTCCCTCTTCCACCACAATATTCATAATCTCTTCTATCTGGGGATACATCAAAGGAATGTTTACACCAAAAGGTAATTTCGTGGCCGCATTACATTTACGGATATGCTCGCGTAAAGTGTCCGGATGCATGGAACCGGCACCGATCAATCCCAGTCCACCGGCATTGCTCACAGCAGAAGCAAGATGCCAACCGCTGCACCACACCATACCACCTTGAATAATAGGATACCGAATACCCAGAAGAGAAGTAATTCTATTCATAACCAATAATTTATCTATGTGTTAATATACTAAGATACCAATAATAGTGACAGAGCTATATAACAATGCGCCAACATAACAACACACAAATATACTAATTATTCAATTACAAACATTCTCTAGTCAGCACATTAGCGCATTGCTACATCAACACATCATTATAACGCCTTCAACGGGCAATCTGTTCAATTGGTTTATTTATCAACACAGTGGTAGAATCTCCATAAGTTCTCAACACTTCCAATGTGCGGGCACGGTTATCCCGTCCCGTCTTATTCCAGAAATCTTTTGTAAAGACAGCCATCAGGTCAAGTCTGCCGATAGTTCCACCATTGATATACACTCCACTCCCACCAAACAAGGGAATAGGTGCATCCATCACTACCGTGTTCACCATCATTCCGTTAGCACGTTCACCCAACTGACGGAAACGTACCCCACTCGCCTGTATCTCATCCAACGACTTACGCATTCCCTTTGCCATCGGATTGCGTGCCCAGTTTGAATAAGATCTTTGATGGCGTATCTCGTAGAAAGGATCACCCCGCCAGGTATTTTTATCGATCTTTATCTTCTTCTGATAGATGGGATCCCAGTTATAGCGGGTATTCGCTTTATATGGCATCAGAGTCAACATCACTTTCGGTTTAGGCAACGCTTCAGGAAGCGATTCGTCAGGCATCATCCAGCTTTTCTCCTCCGACATCCGGGGAGTACCCACTGCGCTTCCGAAATCAATCGACTTCACAGCATCCATATTTAAATGCAACTCCTGGTCACTCTCCAGCAATTTCTTCAAATGCAAAGAATCTTGCGCCGTCCATACTTGCGAATATGCAAATACAGCGGTCAGGCACAGTGCCATCGTTGTTATAACCCGTTTTAATCCATCCATTCTTTTTACTCTTTCATTACCTATATTTCGGAGCACTTCATATACATTTGTACGTATAAGAGGCTATCTTTTGAGCGTAATAATCCCCCTGTCAGCAGCAAAAGACTACTGATACAAACAAATATTCCCACATGAATGTTTCCTATTTTTTACTTTCCGAAGGCTCCTCCCCCTTTATTACCACCAACGATAACCCGATCCGCAAAGCGGCTCATCGTAGCACGGATCAATTGTCCATCTCGTTTTCGGATATTGGCGTTCTTCCCACCAACTACGATAACAAGCGGCTGCATCGAGTACTTCCTCATCGGTCAGGAAATAGATTGCTTCATAATTTTCAGCATTCGCCAATACCATTTTGCAACCTAATGACGGAGGTGTGCCCTGACGGATAGATTCAATCACCCAAAGCATACACTCACCCAACCGAATCTTACCGTTGTTCATATTATAAACCGACGGAAAAGAAGGGATAATAGTCAGATCTTCTGCATATTTTAAAAGTTCGGGGATATCCTCTTCCGTGAAATGAGGAACCTCCACCACCCCTTTTTCATTCTTCATCTTGTACGTACCCGACTTCAATTGCTTCACAAAAAGAGCAACATCCGGATTGTTATAATCCATTTCTTCGCTGGTGCATCCTGTAAAGGATACGATCAGGCAAACAGCCATCCACAGCATTAGTAGTGTTTTTTTCATTTTCATAAGGATTAATACGTCATGCGGAGTCCGCAAAGTAAATTAAAATTAGTCGGCCGTTTTGTTCGTACCGTAGCCAATTTCGAATCTGTCTTAAAATGATGCGAAACTCCGGGTTCGGCAAAAACAGCAAGTCGGTCATTAATCTTATAGTTGATTCCAATACCGGCAGTCACTGCCAGCTGGATAGGTTCTTCTTTAAAACTGTTGTCCGGTGCACCGGCAATACATTTATCGGCTATTCCTCCTACAGTAGCGTAAAGGTCGATTTTTTTCGTATCTACCAACGTCACGTTCACTTTAACGGGGATTCCCAGATAGTGCAAGTGCTGCCCTGCAGAACGAAGGTTCGAATAGAGCAATCCGGTTTCTATGCCAAGAAAATCGTTCAACTTACGCTCTACCGTCACCCCTGCGGAAACCGGCATTTTATAAGTACCGTTATCTGCCGGAAGTGCTGTACCCACTTGAACTTTCATCGCCCAGCGATGCTTTTTCACTGCTTTGGGTTGAGACATATCGACATTCGACTGTTCTTCCGAAGCGACAGATGATCCTGTATTACCGTTTGTTGCCTGCCAATAACCATTATGCCCCTGATTACCATATCGGTTGCCATTTCCCGTAGAAGTAGTGGAAGAAAAAGAAAACGACATAGAGAAAGTGATAGAAAGAGAATCTTCTTCCTCCGTATATTGCGACAGCATACCGTAAGATTTCGGAGCCGGTTTCGGCAACACCGGTTCTACCGGCAACGGCAACTGATTGACGCGTATTCCATCTCCATCCATCTGTCCTCCATTCGTCACGGCTATCTTTGTAAATGCTTCTTCCATTTCCTCCTTTGGAGAGAAATACAAGAAAGTAGCCGACGAGGCTGCCAAAACAAGCAATACAGATGCCGCAGCCGCTACACGGAAGAGCAGAATCCGACGACGATGCTGGCAAGCCACAGGAATTTCCTGCGAGAGCTCTTCCCAAAAGCCATCCCGTACACTCATCCCGGCATCAGCGAGACGCGTGCGAAACAGATCGGTTATTTCATCATTTTCTTTCTTCATGATTTCTATACTCTTTAATTCTTTTTGCTAACAAATATTTGGCCCGGTGCAGCTGCGAAGTAGATGAATGCTCTTTAATATGAAGCATCTTGGCTATCTCCTTGTGCGATTTCTCTTCAAACACATAAAGGTTGAAAACGGTTCGGCAACCATCCGGCAATTCGGCAATAAAAGCCATCAACTGCTCTTCGGAGATTCCAGCCCCTCCTCCCGAATCCGATATATCCGGTATATCGGGAAGCTGCTCTTCATGCACTACCAACTGGCTGACTCGCTTCTCCCGTCGCAGGAAATCGAGTGATTGAGTAACCATCACCCGGGTAATCCATGTACAAAGTGAAGACTCACCCCGGAACGAAAAGTTGGTAAAAATCTTGATGAAACCGTCATGCAGTACATCGTGCGCCGCATCCATATCGCCCGTATAGCGGAAACATACCGCCAGCATCTGCTTGGAATAGAGAGTGTAAAGTTCCTTTCGGGCTGAATCCTTTCCTGCCCGACAGCCCTTTATCAGTTCTATCTCGTTTTCCAAAGTCAATTACTTTTTTTTAAAATCGAACGTATGTCTGCGTCGTTTGCTCATTAGACGCGAGAGTTTGAGGAATGCTGCAAGGAATATTGCTAAAAGAAGTTAAAGGATAGATAATAATAAACGGGAAAGAAAAAACGATGAACGATAAACGGTAAATGATGAACAAAGCTGCGCATAATCATGCTACAAAATATCCACCGTTTACTGTTTATCGTTCACCGCTTACAGTTCACCGCTTATTATATACTATCAGCATGCTTTGAAACTCATGTCCAGCCCTTTCACTGAATGAGTCAAAGCTCCTACAGAGATGAAGTCTACGCCACATTCGGCATACTCACGAAGAGTATCAAAGGTGATACCACCCGAAGATTCGGTTTCGTATTTGCCTGCTACCATCTCTACTGCTTTCTTTGTCATTTCGGGAGTGAAGTTATCAAACATGATACGGTCTACTCCGCCGAGATCAAGAACTTGCTGCAGTTCGTCGAAGCTGCGGACTTCTATTTCTATTTTCAGGTCTTTGCCTTTTTCCTTGCAATATTCTTTGGCACGAGTAATGGCTTTGTCGATACCTCCGGCAAAGTCCACATGATTGTCTTTCAGAAGAATCATGTCGAACAGACCAATACGATGGTTTACTCCGCCACCGATTTTCACTGCCATTTTTTCGAGGATACGCATACCGGGAGTTGTTTTGCGGGTATCAAGCACACGGGTATTTGTACCTTCCAATACCTTTGCATATTTACGGGTCATTGTTGCAATGCCGCTCATACGCTGCATCATGTTCAACATCAGGCGTTCGGTTTGAAGTAAAGATTGCACTTTTCCTTCCACTACCATTGCTACATCACCCGGTTTCACTTCTGTTCCGTCATTGATAAACACTTCCACTTTCATGGTAGGATCAAAACGGTTGAAGATTTCTTTAGCTACTTCGATGCCAGCCAACACACCGGCTTCTTTGATAAGCAATTTTGATTTTCCCATTGCCGTAGCGGGAATACATGAAAGGGTGGTATGATCGCCATCACCTATATCTTCTGCAAAAGCAAGATCGATCAACTTGTCGATCAGTTCTTTTTCCTTATTCATTGATCTTGTCAATTCTTATTTGATGTATTAAATATTGATTCTGCACTTTCTTCAGGAAGCAGTTCACACGAAAGTTCCCATTAGTAGTAGCCAACGTACCGATAACGAAACTCGATTCGTCCCGTTTTCCCTGATGGTTCACATTAAATCCGCTGACTTTATTCTTCGTAAAGAATTCCTGCATCGCAGCTGTTGCTTTCTGTTTGTCAACGTTTGTCGAGCGACCTTGGAGCACCAGGTTTACCTTGTCCCCCATATACTTACTTAGCTCTTGCGAGCTTCCTCTTTTAAATGCCGTAATCACTCCTGCCGGTATCTCTTGCGCCATTAGCAACGAGAGGGAAAGAAGCAATGCGGTCATTCCTACGAGCACTCGTTTTTTCATAATTACAAGCTTTTAAGTTGAAGTTTAAAGGCTTAAACTTTCAACTAATGATAGGCAAAGGTAAGCATTAATTGCAGAATAACATAAAAAATGCCTATTTTTGTGCAATAATCAGAATTGTAGACGTATGAGAACAACCTTGCTCGTCGTAGGACGAACCGTAGAACAACACTATATAACTGCTATCAACGACTATATCCAGCGCACTAAACGCTATTTCACTTTTGACATGGAAGTGATTCCTGAATTGAAAAACACGAAGAGTCTTTCAATGGAAGTGCAGAAAGAAAAGGAAGGAGAACTGATATTGAAAGCTCTCCAACCGGGCGACGTGGTGGTATTGCTCGATGAGCACGGAAAAGAAATGCGTTCTCTGGAGTTTGCCGAATATATGAAGCGAAAAATGAACACGGTCAACAAACGACTGGTATTCATTATCGGAGGGCCTTATGGCTTTTCAGAAAAGGTTTATCAAGCGGCACACGAAAAGATTTCAATGTCGAAGATGACTTTCTCTCATCAGATGATCCGGCTGATATTCGTTGAGCAGATTTATCGGGCGATGACTATATTGAATGGAGGGCCGTATCATCATGAATAAACTACATCCACAAAGATGCACCGTGAAAAATGAATTATACAATAAAGAAGATGGATATCATTATCCATTCTTCTCTTCTATATAAAGTTTATTAAATACCTGCCGGAGTTCGTCTTCATTAGTAATCAAATTCCGAAGTTCTGCCAACCGTCCGGCATTATCCGATTGGGGTATCCATAACTTCAGATACCCTCCTTCTGCATATTTTTCAGTTAGATGTTTCCGAAAACGGGCATATTGCTCTTCTTTATCCATCTCCGGATAATGAGACAGCCCATATTGTACGGTACGGCGTAAAGTGACTTCGGGATCAATAATTCGGTCAGCCTCGGCAACAATCATTCCATAGATTGTTCTGGGAGCCTGTTTATTGGAAGCCCGATGATCTTCTATCGCCTCTTTCATCTGCAACAGCTGCTCATCCGTAAACCAACGCCGCAAAGTTTCGTCGGCTAACAACACTTTGCCGGAGGTTATATGATGAAATTCACGTCCTTCATACAACCCCAGGTCATGATAAGCAGCGATGACATAAACCATCGAATAATCGACTTCATAATGCGTCGCTAATTTCAGACTTTCCTCAATTACCTTTTCTACATGGTCAATTTGATGCGCTTTATCAAAGTTAGCGTATTGAGGAATAATACTTTGCCGAACATAGTTTTGTAATTCAGCAGGCACATGATGAGTCATATTCGATCTTTTTAGCTAGTGAATTCTTTTATTTATATTATTCCCGATTCATCAAACGATGTTCTGCCATCTGTTCGAACTTTGTTCCCGGACGACCATAATTGGCATACGGATAAATGGAAATACCACCACGAGGAGTAAATATTCCCGTTACTTCTATGTATTTGGGACTCATCAATCGGATAAGATCTTTCATTATGATATTCACACAATCTTCATGAAAGGCTCCATGACTGCGGAAACTGAAAAGATAGAGTTTCAAACTCTTACTTTCTACCATTTTTATATCAGGAATGTAGCTGATACGTATTTCGGCAAAGTCCGGCTGTCCGGTAATAGGACACAGACTTGTGAACTCCGGGCAGTTGAAACGTACCCAGTAATCATTTTCAGGATGCTTATTATCAAAGGCTTCCAGTACTTCAGGAGCATAATCTTGTTTATACTCGGTTTTTCTTCCTAATAAGGAAAGTTGGTCTTTTAATTCTGTCATTGCACTCATTAACTACAACCTCTACTCTAAACAAAAAAACGCATTTCTTCTTTCACCTATCACCGTCCTGCCTCAAACGCCTTATTCATCGAGGTTTTAGTGGTGAAGGATTCATTTCACAACCTATCACCGCATCTATCACCTATCACCATCAACTCTTATCCTACGTTTGCTTTCTCCTCATCTTACTTGTTACGGTGTGTTTCATTGCCTGAAACAATGTGTTTCCCGCCTTGAAACAAAGTGTTTCATTACTTGGAACAAACTGTTTCAAGTCTTGGAACTTATAGTTTCAAGCGTTAGAAACTTTAGTTTCCTACCGTTGAAACTTTAGTTTCTCACCGATGAAACAACAGTTTCAAACTGTTGAAACTAATCTAAGCCAATACATTCCGGACAGAAACTACTATCATTTATTAATTAGAACTTACCGGTGACAATAGATGTGACGGCAAAATGTCAAATTTAGCTGCTGTCACTACTTGCTGTCACAAACTAAAAATCTTATAATCAAACATTTATCTACAACAATGTGACAGATGACAGCAAAAAAACGCATTTTAATCTCTATGTAGAGATATTATTGATTCTTACTTTTTAAATACTTTTCCAATCCTTCCCGACGCAATGTACAAGCCGGGCAATGTCCGCAACCATCTCCCTGAACGCCATTATAACAGGTCAAAGTCTCGGTGCGAATCAGTTCCAATACCCCCAGTTCGTCGGCCAATGCCCATGTTTCTGCCTTATCAATCCACATCAAAGGGGTATGAATCACAAATTGTTCATCCATAGCCAGATTGAGAGTTACATTAAGAGATTTGATAAAGGCATCACGGCAATCGGGATAACCGCTGAAATCTGTTTGAGAAACTCCCGTTACCAAATGATTAATACCACGTTCACGGGCATATACTGCTGCGATACTTAGAAAAAACAGATTACGTCCCGGAACAAAGGTATTAGGAACGCTATCTGCAGGTTTTTCCTGATCCATCACCATCGTAGTATCGGTCAATGAATTATGACCTAACTGTCCGATAAAGGAAACATCCATCACATCAAATTCCACTTCCGCTTTCCGGGCTATCTCCCGTGCAAGCTCCACTTCTTTCTGATGTTTCTGACCGTAAAGAAAACTCAAGGCATATACTTTCTTAAAGTTGCGTTTTGCCCAAAACAAACAAGTGGTAGAATCCTGCCCACCACTAAACACAACCAATGCTGCTTCTCTATTCATATTCTATATTAAATATCTTTGACTTTCAATACATTATAAGAGATATCGGTGTCATACACATCGCTACCGTCTATCTTCTTAATGGCTTTCACTACACGAATTGTCACCGGAAGGATAATAACTTCATACATGGATTTCAGCACAATCTGAATCCCCATCATGATAAGCAGTTCTTTCCAGGCAATAACTCCACCAAAAGCTACCGGGAAGAAAATCAATGAATCGGCAGTCTCACCTACAACAGTCGACCAGATGGCACGAGCCGAAAAGTTACGCCCCTGACTGGCTACTTTCATCTTACTCATCACATACGCATTGAGAAATGAGCCTACCAGAAAAGCCATCAGACTGGCAGCCACAATACGGGGAGCCATACCGAACACAAAATTGAAATGTTCCTCGCCCTCCCAGAAAGGAGCAGCCGGAATGGCAACAGCTATCAACCCAAGAGCAACCACGAAGAAGTTCATGGCAAAACCGCTCCAAATGATGAGCCGCGCTTTCTTGAATCCCCAAACTTCGGCGATACAATCATTAATAATATAAGAAATAGGAAAAACCAATAATCCGGCTGTCACGGTCAGACTACCTACCTGAATTACTTTTGTTTCAAGAAGATTGGCTGCAATGAGACAGACATTAAACAGAATGCCCAGCAGCATAAAGGGTACAGATACTTTTTCTTTCATAATTCCTGTTTTTTACGTGGTGTTCTAGAATACACGACCGCTATTCACGGCATCATACATTTTTTATTCTTTCGGAGTGCAAAGGTAAAAAATAAAACTGGAATTATCACATTCATCTTACCAGAATCTGTCTTCCCGATAATTGAAGAAAAAATAAGCCTCCTTGTCAGTCGTCGTATTCTGACAGGAAGGCTCATCACTTTGACCTTAAAACACATCACTCAATCAGGCATCTGCATCAGGAGGAGAAATCTTTCAATTCCTCTTTCAACCGCTTACGGATGAAAAACAAACGGCTCTTTACCGTTCCCATCGGCAATCCTAATTTTTCGGCAATTTCTCTATACTTAAATCCGGCTACAAACATCTGAAAAGGCACTTTCATCTCTTCCGGTATGGAATGTATCACCCTGTACAACTGTTTCATATCATACGTAAACTCGAATCTATCAGCATCTTCATCTTCTATCAGATGTTGTTGATTGATGGAGTAACTATCATCAATCAGGTTCATTTCGCGAACTGTGCGACGGTAGTTGTTCACGAAAATATTACGCATAAGCGTATACATCCATCCCTTCAGATTTTTGCTATACGTAAACTTCTCCTGATTATCTAATGCCTGCAACAAACAATCCTGAACCAAATCATTAGCAGATTCGCGGTCTGCCGTCAATTTATATGCGAAGCGATGCAAATCCGGTTGTATCGCTAATATTCCTTGAGTAAAATCAACTTTTTCCATCGTCGTATTTCCTTTATCTAATTAGTACGATACAAAGGTCAGTTTTTTTAGAATCATTATAAATAGCAATTCTTCCGATTAGTTTGGCAATTTTTCCTTTGCCCCTCTCAACCATTTCTTTTTTTAGTTGTTCATTGGGCATTCACCTAAAACTTAACTGATAATGAAAACAAGCTTTAAAATGGTAGCTATGCTACTGGGGATAGGAATTTTCCCCCTCTGTGCCTATGCACAACAGAAGGTAGTCATCGAAGATGAAGAACCGAACTCTATCATGTTTGTTTCGAAAAACAAAGCAGGAGATGAAATCATCCGAATCATGAACGACCGTTCGCAGATGCGTTTCCACGACCCGAATGCTCCCCGTTTCCTGCTAACCGACCAGAAAGGGAAATTTGCCCTGGGTATCGGAGGATATGTTCGTGCAACAGCAGAGTATGACTTTAACGGTATCGTAAATGATGTCGATTTCTATCCGGCATTGATTCCACAACGCGGAAGCGGCAATTTTGCCAAGAATCAATTCCAGATGGACATCACCACTTCTACCCTATTCCTCAAACTGGTAGGACGTACGAAACATCTGGGAGACTTCGTTGTCTACACAGCCGGAAACTTCCGGGGTGACGGAAAAACCTTTGAATTGCAGAATGCTTATGCGCAATTCCTCGGTTTCACGATCGGATACAGCTACGGTTCGTTCATGGACCTCTCCGCACTGCCTCCTACCATCGACTTTGCAGGTCCTAACGGATCAGCCTTTTACCGCACTACGCAATTGAGCTATATGTGCGATAAGTTGAAAAACTGGAAATTCGGTGTTTCGATGGAAATGCCTTCAGTAGACGGTACAACCAACAATGACTTGTCTATCAACACCCAACGAATGCCGGACTTTGCCACTTCCGTACAGTATAACTGGAATAGTAGCAGTCACGTTAAATTAGGTGCCATTGTCCGTAGTATGACCTACTCAAGTAATGTACATGAGAAAGCCTATTCCGCCACCGGCTTCGGTCTGCAAGCATCTACAACCTTCAATATTACGAAGAAATTACAGGCATTCGGACAGTTTAATTATGGAAAAGGTATCGGATCTTACCTGAACGATTTAAGTAATCTGAACGTAGATATCGTTCCCGATCCTGATAATGAGGGAAAAATGCAGGTTCTCCCAATGCTGGGATGGTATGCAGGGTTGCAATACAACCTTTGTCCGAGCATCTTTATATCCGGTACATATAGTTTATCCAGACTTTATTCTGAAAACGGATATCCAAGTGAAAATCCGGAATCCTATCGCAAAGGACAATACCTGGTAGCTAATGCTTTCTGGAATGTAAGCAGTAACCTGCAAGTCGGTGTTGAATATTTAAGAGGATGGCGCACTGATTTCAGTTCCGCAACTCGTCACGCTAACCGGTTGAATATGCTGGTACAGTATTCTTTCTAAATAAACATAGAACAGTAAAACAAAAAAGCCGTCTCAACATCATGTCCGAGACGGCTTTTCTATACATATAAAGGATTAGAAATTTAGAACTTGTAGTTCACGCTCACGCCAAATACTTTATTGGTACGGCTATAAACGTCTTTATCTACTAATGATGCCATTGATTCAGGCAAACCACCCCGTCGTGGATTTTCTTTGGTATAATCACTGTATGTAGTCCAAAAATAAGCAACATCAAGGCTCAATGCCTGTGTGAAATTAATGCGACCTCCGAAACCTACAGAATAAGAATCACAAGAGAAACTTGTATCTGATTGAAAAGCATCGCTCAATCCGTAGTCTGTTTTCTGATAACCTCCACTGACTGTGAACAGTTTATTGATATCCCATTCAACACCGGCCAAGTACTCGTGTGTACCATGTTTCAGTGTCTTCTGTTTGCCATCCGCCATACCGGCATTCTTATCATCAAAGAAATGGTATTCTACCGACGCTCTCAACGATGGCAAAAATTCATAACTTGCTGCTACAGAAAGCATAGAAGGAAGGTCGCTCGGCGTGTTCACACCATTCGCATAAGGTGCCATAAAATCCGCAGCTGCATCCGGAAACTCACGCGTATGCGTATCATTTTCAATATTCATATTAGCCTTAAATTCGTACTTCGCTGCCAAATTCAACTTTCCGAATTTAGCATCTACACCGATAATAGGCGTCAATCCCCAACCTGTCTGGTCACAATCAAGCTCAATCTTTGTATCATCCAGTTTTTGAAGCAAAGGACCCGATTGTGCCTGAGCTGCCAGAGTTGCTTGTTCCAAACTCATACCAGGATTAGCAGCCATGATTTGTTGTACTATAGCAGCACCCAACTGTTGAGCCACACCCTCTTTCAGACTAATATTTAAGTGCCCCTTATATCCACCAGTAAAATAATTCATACGCGCACCAGCAAAAACAGAGAAGTGTTCATTAATCTTATAACTTGCTCCTAACTGAAAACCATAGATGTACTGACGACCTTCCATAGCCGAATTAATATTGTACATATTAGGTTTCAGCATCCCTCCACTCGCAGAATTTGCCAAACTAATAGCAGCCGCATCAAACATAGGCAATCCTGTGTTGAAAGAAGCTTTTCCACCACCACCTACAATGGCAAAGCTACCGGAAAACGCCCAATCACCTTTTTTATAGACAGCATGTATGGAAGGAATAACGGGAGCAGAAGCCGTCCCTTCATAATTACGCACAGTAGTCTGTCCGTCCATGGTCCATAAAGGACTTGTTGCAGCAATATCACGGGTCTGATATGCACTTTGAATAGTAAGTGCTACTTGAAGACCATCTTTGGGAAGAAATGCCAGTCCGGCAGGATTACTATAAACTCCATCAACATCGATGGAAGCGCCGCGGGCTATCATGCGTAAGAAAGCAGCATTCTGATTCGTATTGGTTAGATAATCTCCGGCAAAAGTTGGAATTGAAACGATCAACATTGCAAGACCAATCAACGAAATTTTTCTCATCTAAATCTTTTTTAAAATTATTTCGGCGCAAAGATATAACAATATTGCACAGGGAGCACATATTTGTGCAATTATTTTCATTTATCCGCCATTTTAATTGAAAAATCAAACTGTTTCTAATGAAACAATCTGTTTTTCGAATGATGGATTGATTAAACAAATTCACCTGTTCCAACGTTTAATATTATATAATTTATAGAATAATATTATGGCCTATACAATTGCATTTTTCGGCACAAAGCCTTATGATGAGTCCTCTTTCAATGACAAAAACAAAGAGTTCGGGTTTGAGATACGCTACTACAAAGGGCATCTGAATAAGAACAACGTACTACTGACACAAGGAGTGGATGCTGTCTGCATCTTTGTGAACGACGTTGCCGACGCAGAAGTAATCCGTGTGATGGCAGCCAACGGAGTAAAACTATTGGCACTACGCTGTGCCGGATTTAATAATGTAGATTTAGATGCTGCCGCCGCTGCCGGAATTACCGTAGTACGGGTTCCTGCCTACTCTCCTTATGCCGTTGCAGAGTACACCGTAGCTCTTATGCTATCGCTAAACCGGAAAATTCCCCGTGCTTCCTGGCGTACCAAAGATGGTAATTTCTCCCTGCACGGTCTGATGGGATTCGATATGCACGGAAAAACAGCAGGCATCATCGGTACAGGAAAAATCGCGAAAATACTGATTCACATCTTAAAAGGGTTTGGAATGAACATATTGGCTTACGACCTCTATCCGGACCATAACTTCGCCCGTGAAGAACAAATAGTTTATACTTCACTGGACGAACTATATCACAATTCGGATATCATCTCTTTGCATTGCCCGCTCACCGAAGCGACCAAGTATCTGATTAACGACTACTCTATCAGCAAAATGAAAGACGGAGTTATGATTATCAATACCGGCCGTGGACAGCTGATTCATACCAATGCATTGATTGAAGGGTTGAAGAACAAGAAAATAGGTTCCGCAGGACTGGACGTATATGAGGAAGAAAGCGAATACTTTTATGAAGATCAATCCGACCGCATCATCGACGATGATGTACTCGCCCGCTTACTTTCATTCAACAATGTGATAGTCACTTCTCATCAAGCTTTTTTCACACATGAAGCGATGGAGAATATTGCGGTGACCACCCTGCAAAACATAAAAGATTTTATCAATCATAAGCCTTTGCTAAATGAAGTGAAGAAATAAAACTTTTAAGCTCCTTTCTTTGTTTACAAAACATATAAACAAATAAGAGAAAGGACAGATTTTATGAAAAAAGTAATACATAAAGCAGATACAAGAGGACATTCCCAGTACGATTGGTTGGATAGTTACCATACTTTTAGTTTTGACGAATACTTCGACTCCAATCGTATCAACTTTGGTGCCCTTCGCGTATTGAATGATGACAAAGTTGCACCCGGAGAAGGTTTTCAGACTCACCCGCATAAGAATATGGAAATCATCTCCATCCCTCTGAAAGGACATCTGCAACATGGAGACAGCAAGAAGAACAGCCGCATCATTACTGTTGGAGAAATTCAGACAATAAGTGCCGGAACGGGAATCTTCCACAGTGAAGTGAATGCAAGTCCTGTAGAACCAGTAGAATTCCTGCAAATCTGGATTATGCCGAGAGAACGGAACACCCGTCCCGTTTATCAGGATTTCAGTATCACAGAGTTGGAACGTCCGAATGAACTGGCAGTCATCGTATCTCCCGACGGCAGTACACCTGCTTCCCTTTTGCAAGATACCTGGTTCTCAATCGGTAAAGTAGAAGCCGGGAAGAAACTGGGTTATCACATGCATCAAAGTCATGCAGGCGTCTATATTTTCCTCATTGAAGGAGAAGTTGTAGTAGATGGCGAAGTGTTGAAACGCCGGGACGGTATGGGTGTTTACGATACCAACAGTTTCGAACTGGAGACACTGAAAGATTCACATATTCTATTAATAGAAGTACCTATGTGATTCCATCATTAGAAATTAAGAACTAAAACTGCCAGATAATCTTATGGAGAAATTAAACATAGCAGATATCCGACAGGAATATACGAAAGGCGGGTTGCGGGAAAATGAACTTCCGGGCGACCCGCTTTCGCTTTTCAGTCGTTGGCTGCAAGAAGCAATTGACGCAGAGGTGGATGAACCAACTGCTGTCATTATAGGAACCGTATCCCCTGAAGGGAGACCGTCCACGCGTACCGTATTATTAAAAGGGCTCCATGATGGAAAATTTGTCTTCTATACCAATTATGAAAGCCGTAAAGGCAGGCAATTGGCACAAAATCCGTATATCTCCCTCTCTTTTGTGTGGCACGCCCTCGAAAGACAAATACATATAGAGGGAATAGCGACGAAAGTTCCTCCGGAAGAATCGGATGAATATTTCCGGAAACGTCCTTATAAAAGTCGGGTCGGTGCACGAATTTCTCCCCAAAGTCAACCTATAACAAGCCGAATGCAATTAATACGGTCTTTTGTCAGGGAGGCAGCCCGGTGGATCGGAAAAGAAGTGGAGAGGCCCGATAATTGGGGCGGATATGCCGTTACCCCTACAAGGATTGAATTCTGGCAAGGACGCCCCAACCGTCTGCATGACCGTTTTCTATATACCCTGCAACCGGACGGGGAATGGAAAATCAGTCGTCTTGCTCCTTGATTTCGTCGATTTTTCTTGGCAACTCCAACTAGAATACGTAATATTGCAATTATAAAATAGTCAGCTTATGACACTGGATTATATTTATCACAGCGGTTTCGCCATCGAAATGGAAGGTGTAACCGTTATCATCGATTACTACAAAGATTCTTCCGAAACGGAACATAACCGGGGAATCGTACATGATTATCTCCTGCAAAGGCCGGGTAAACTATATGTATTGGCCACCCATTTCCATCCCGACCACTTTAACCGTGAGATATTGACCTGGAAAGAACAACGCCCCGACATTCAATATATTTTCTCCAAAGATATCTTGAAATCCCATCGTGCCAAAGCCGAAGATGCTTTCTATATTAAAAAAGGAGAAACATACGAAGACGAGACAATTCGTATCGATGCTTTCGGCTCAACGGATGTCGGCAGTTCGTTCTTGCTTCACCTGCAAGATTGGAGTATTTTCCATGCCGGCGACTTGAACAACTGGCATTGGAGTGAGGAATCTACTGAAGAAGAGATCCGAAAAGCCAATGGTGATTTCCTTGCAGAAGTTAAATATTTAAAAGAAAAAGCGCCAAACATCGATTTAGTACTATTCCCGGTGGATCGGAGAATGGGAAAAGATTACATGAAAGGGGCAAAACAGTTCATCGAACAAATAAAAACTACTATATTTGTGCCCATGCACTTCAGTGAAGATTATGAGGGGGGGAATGCGCTTCGTAGTTTTGCTGAAAATGTCGGATGCCGTTTTATCAGCATCACCCATCGGGGCGAAAGTTTTGAGATTACCAAATAAACACATGATAATTATGAATAAATTTACGATTCTGTTTCTTACCCTGTTCCTTGCATTGCCGATGGCGATGAAGGCAGATTCTGCAAAAGAGAAGAAAGACGACACCAGGTACCTTGTAGGAGCTGTTCCTGAAGTAGATGGTAAAGTAGTATTTTCCAAAGAGTTCCAGATTCCCGGAATGAGTCAGGCACAAATCTACGACACAATGACAAAGTGGATGGACGAACGTCTGAAAGAAAATAAAAATATTGATAGCCGCATTGTTTTCTCGGACGAAGCAAAGGGGACAATTGCCGGTGTTGGAGAAGAATGGATTGTTTTCAGTTCCAGTGCTCTGTCATTAGACCGTACACTGGTCAACTATCAGATTACCGTTACCTGTAAACCCGGCAACTGCCTAGTAGAGCTTGAGAAAATCCGTTTCACTTATCGCGAAACAGAGAAATACAAAGCGGAAGAATGGATTACTGATAAATATGCGCTCAATAAAGCAAAGACCAAATTAGTGCGCGGCCTGGCTAAATGGCGTAGAAAAACTGTAGACTTCGCAGATGATATGTTTATGGATGTAGCAGTAGCTTTCGGAGCACCTGATACTCGTCCGAAGACAGAGAAAAAGAAGAAAGAAGAAGAGCAACAAAAACCATCTGTTATGGCCGCTGCCGGCCCGATCGTTATCGGTCAGGGAGGTAAAGTTACCACTACCGAATCTGCTCAAACCACCATTCCTGCGGCTACTTTGACTCCTGCCACTCCGGCTACCACAGTTGCATCCGATGCATCCGGTTATACAGAAATTGATTTGAAACAAATTCCGGGCGAAGTATATGCCTCAATGGGAAGTGGTAAATTAGTAATCAGTATTGGAAAAGATGAGTTCAACATGACCAATATGACTGCAAATGCAGGTGGTGCATTGGGGTATCAATCAGGAAAAGCTGTTGCATATTGCACACTTTCACCCGACCAACCTTATGAGGCAATAGAAAAGGCAGACAGCTATACACTGAAATTGTATGCCCCGAACCAGACAACTCCTTCAGCTGTTATCGAATGTAAGAAAATGCCTTCACAGACAACTCCGCAAGCCGGACAACCCCGTACCTATGTTGGAGAAATTGTGAAACTCTTAATGAAAAAATAAGGAAAATTGCAACAATGGAAATAAAAAGTAAATTTGACCATTTTAATATCAACGTTACAAATCTGGAGCGGAGTATCGCTTTTTATGAGAAAGCACTCGGCTTAAAAGAACATCATCGGAAAGAAGCATCCGACGGTTCATTCACACTAGTTTACCTGACAGATAATGAAACAGGTTTCCTATTGGAATTGACATGGCTCAAAGATCATACTGCTCCATACGAACTGGGGGAAAACGAAAGTCACCTATGTTTTCGTGTAGCCGGTGATTACGATGCAATCAGGGCCTATCACAAAGAAATGAATTGTGTATGTTTTGAGAACACTGCCATGGGGCTTTATTTCATTAATGACCCGGATGATTACTGGATTGAAATACTCCCACAGAAGTGATTTTATATAAAAAGTGGGGGCAGGATAATTATCCTGCCCCCACTTTTTATGTAGAATATATGATCTATCAAACACATAGTATATATACCTAAAACAACAAATACTATAAATATGTATCCGAAAATAAACACCACCTTGCCAGTTGCTTAATCAGAAAAAAGCCACTCCTCAATGATTAAAAGGCAACCGGATTGATGATCCGTTTATTGCTACAGCCTTTATTTTTTATGTCGGCTAGCTCTTTTCTTCCGGATATCTGCTTTCATCTTCGCTGCACCCGAACCATGTTGTCCACGAATATACGTCGCTTTTTTCGCTTTCGTTTTCACCTTTTCCTCTTCTTTGGGCTTATCTTTCTTACCTTTAAAAACGATACCACCCATGATTGCTTCTTCTATACTCATATAATCATTTATTAGTATTCAACATTTCCGATGGCAAAGATAACCCTTTTCTACGGATTTATTTATCTTTGCAAAGTTAACAATCGTAACCACCAATGGCAACAACAATTCTTTCTGCAGAAAAGGACCCGATGGGAGCCGCTATTTCTGACTATTTCAACCATCATAGAGCTGATCGTTTGCGGGTATTTTCTTCTCAATTCGAAGAAGATGAAATTCCCGTCAAAGAACTGTTTCGTAGTATACAGTCTATGCCTATACTAGAGCGTACCGCCCTGCAAATGGCTACTGGACGGATTTTGGATGTAGGTGCCGGAAGTGGTTGCCATGCGCTGGCACTTCAGGAAATGGGAAAAGACGTATGCGCCATTGATATTTCTCCCTTATCTGTCGAAGTAATGAAACAACGCGGAGTGAACGATCCCCGCCTCATCAACCTTTTTGATGAAACATTTTCCGAAACATTCGATACAATCCTAATGCTCATGAATGGTTCCGGAATCATCGGACGGCTGAATAATATGCCCGAATTTTTCCAACGGATGAAACGTATTCTCCACCCCGGTGGATGCATATTTATGGATTCCAGTGATTTGCGTTATCTTTTTGAAGAGGAAGACGGTAGCATAGTCATCGATCTGGCCGGAGATTACTACGGAGAGATCGACTTCCAAATGCAATATAAAGATGTAAAAGGAGACACATTCGACTGGTTATATGTAGATTTCCAGACTCTTAGCTTATATGCTTCCGAATGTGGTTTTAAGGCAGAATTGATAAAAGAAGGAAAGCATTACGATTACCTGGTCAAACTTAGCATTGCTTGAAAATACATCTTCATATAGTGACGGTATACACTCCGGATAGCGTCACTATATAACCAAAATAGTAACGCCATCACATCAGGATAGCGTTACTATTTTTATATACTCATATATGTTCCGTTGGAAACATCTGATGAAGGCTCTCTTTTATTTCAGCATTTCATTAATTGCCTGCACAAGAGAAGCAAACTCTTCCTCATTATATAAACGAGTCAGCTTTACAATTTTCCCTTCCTTATCAATCAACACGTTTCTCGTTATTCCAGATTCACGTAATGCATACTTCGCAAAGATATCAGCTCCCGGATCCAGTCCTAACGGATAAGTGACTCCGGTAGATTTTGCAAAAGCCAGTACTTTGTCAAGCGGTTCGTCACGGTCAATGCCAATCAGAGCAAAGTCTGCATTATTTTTATGCTTCAACCAAATATCCTTCTCGATAAACGGCATTTCTTTACGGCAAACTCCACACCAGCTTGCAGTGAACTGCAACATGACAACTTTACCACGAAGGGAAGATAAACTCACTTGCTTCCCATCTGTCAAGGTAATTGTGAAATCCGGAGCCATCTCTCCTACCCGAACAATATATCCTGTACTATCTGCCTGAACTGATTTTGCATCCGCAGTTACTTCTACACTATCTGTTGCAACTTCAACATTCGCCGTTCCTTTCTTCTGTCCGGAACAAGCCCATATACCTATGGCTAAAAGCGCCACACTACATACATTCATAATTTTCATTTTCATCTAATCATTGGTAACTTTGCAAATATAAAAAAAGTATGCGATGTATTTGCATTTTTAAAAGAAATTCATACCTTTGCACCCGCAAAAGAAAAACGCCTCTTTAGCTCAGTTGGCCAGAGCACGTGATTTGTAATCTCGGGGTCGTTGGTTCGAATCCGACAAGAGGCTCTCCAGAATGAATGCTGTTTATCACATCAGATAAGCAGCATTTTTTATTAATATCTTCTTTAAGATTTTTGCTTACGAAATACTACCATACCCACAGCCAACAAAATCAAAAGAATTCCAATAACACTATTCAGGGTAAACAGTTCTTTAAAAACAAAGACACCGATCACAACGGCTGTCAGTGGTTCCATCGCACCTAAAATAGAAGTCAGTGTAGGTCCCGCATACTTAATTGCCCGTACCAAAGTTATATTGGAAATAGCCGTAGCCGGCAATGCAAGTCCTAAAATAATCAGCCATATATAACCGTCTGTCACCAGATGAAGCCCGAAAGTTGCCATAGCTCCTATCAGATAGAAAACAGCTCCCATCCCCATAACATAACATGTCAGTACAGTGGAATTGATTTGAGCGGCTCGTGCTGTTCGAACCCCAATGATGTATCCTCCGTAAGAAAAGACAGAAATACAAGCCGCCACCAATCCTACTATTGTATCACCACTTTTCGCCTCCAACTCTCCCGATGACAGTAAAGCAGCACCAAACAAAGACATTAAAACAGCAAGCATCACCAAAAGAGATTTCTTTTCATGAAAGAAAAACATCATTGCCAATGATACAGCCAACGGATACATAAAATGAATAGTCGATGCTACCCCCGTGGCTATATTCTGATAGGCAATGAGCAAACTGAATGAGGTGGTTGCCCGCAACAAACTTAATAAAAAAACGACTAACAAATCTTTCTTTGCCAGCCGGAAATTACATCCCGAACACCATCCAAACAGTGTCAATACAATAGCAGCCACTCCCCAACGATAAGAAAGCACCTCGAAAGCCGAAAAACCAGCTAACAACAGAGTTATAGAAAAAAACGGAGCCAGCCCAAAAGTGGAGGAGGATACCGCCGCATAAAGTATACCTTTAATACGATTCATCGATATATTCAACTAATTCCAGATATTCACAATGCAAAGATTATAAATATTTCTTTAATGCCACCATTAATTTCATTTTTTCAAGCGGCTTAACCAGATATTCATTACAGCCGACCTTTATTGCAGCAATCCGGTCAGAATCGAAAGCATGGGCGGTAAGTGCGACGATAGGTAAGCTAGCATTAAACTTACGTATTTCAGCTGTAGCCTTCAATCCATCCAGTACAGGCATTTTCATATCCATCAACAACAAATCGACATGTTGGCTACGCGCTATTTCCACTGCCTTTTGCCCATTCTCCGCATGCAGTAAATCATAATGATCCTTCAGGATAGTAGACACCAGCTGATAATTACTTTGTATATCTTCAGCTATGAGAATTGTTTTCCGACCGGCACTCTTCTCCATCACTTCGTCATTCGCACCAAACTCTCCTCCGGAGATATTCTCTTCTTTCTTCTCTTCTACCATAGAAAGTGTATCGACTTCACAAGGTAAAAATGCCCAAAACAGCGATCCTTCATTGTGTACCGATTCAAAGCCGACTTTACCTCCCATAGCTTCTGCAATTGCCTTGCAAATAGAAAGTCCAAGTCCGGTACCTTGGGCAAACTCATCAAGTTTCTCAAAACGCTGGAATACTTTTCCTTTTTTATCATCAGCTATACCAATACCGGTATCTTTCACATAAAAATAAACGCCTCCATCCTTACATGCATATCTCATTTTAATAGAACCTTTTGAAGTATATTTGATAGCATTAGTGACATAATTCGTTATAATTTGTGCCACGCGATTACGGTCCAGAGTTACCCGACAACAGTGATAAGGATTGATTTCAGTTAACACGATATCCGGATTCTTCAGGCGCTGCTTCATGGAAGTAAACATGTTTTCAAAATGTTCGGATAAGTCGAACGGTTCGTATTTCAGTTCTACCGAACCGGCTTCCAGCTTGGATAAATCAAGTATATCATTTATCAGTTTTAGCAATAACTCATTATTACTATTAATAATCTGGATATAGTCCGCCTTTTCTTCTTCTCCGGCATAAGCCATCAACTCCGAAAAACCTACAATAGCATTCAAGGGAGTACGGATTTCATGACTCATATTCGCCAGGAACGCAGATTTCAATTTATCAGACTGCTCTGCCTGATGTTTGGCTTCCTGCAATTCCTTAATCATTTTTTCACGCTCCGTTACATCATCCACGCGAATTACAACACCATCCACAGATCCATCTTCAAGAACTACGGGAGTGGCAAACACTTCAACGGTATGCGCACTGTCCAACGAAAACTTCATCTGTTCCGTCTGTAATGAAACAAAAGCACGTTGCATCACACAATTTTCACAGGGAGAAGTACGATTATATGTACTTTTATAGCAAAGTTCACCTTTTTTGTAGGCTTCAAAAGAAAGACTTTTTGAACATAACGAAATATTTTCCCATTGAACCATATATTCCTTCGTGATGTAGGCCAACCCTGAATTCGTATTGTTAAGAACCAGTTCATTCTGTCGTACCAAAGCGTCCTGTATTTCTTTATTCTTTAGTAAGGTCAATTCAGTCTGCTTATAGGAATCGATATTTTGCGTCATACCGAACAAATACTTATAAGGAGCATCGTTCAAAGTTGTGGTTTCAACAAGGCCACGCGTTTCCCACCATTGATACATGCCATCTCCTTTAAAGTCAATGCGATATTCCACATCCCATACACCGCTTCCTAGTTCTACCGCCTTTTGCAAAGTTTCAGCAAACTTTTGTCGGTCATCAGGATGTACGAGAGTCAGATATTTCTCGACCGAATTAATTTCTGATGCCTTTTTCCCATTTTTATCAAAACCTTCACCGAAACTCACCCTGTTCTTAGCCGGCTCAAAAAACCAGGTGAAGGCATTCATCGCTTCCATAGTGACAGTTAACAGCTGTGCACGACGCTTCAGTTCATTTTGTAAACTCTGATCCCAGCGGGTATTTAACAGAAAGCGTTTGCCATCATCTTCAATTATACTTTTGCGAACAATAGTATCATAGCTGCGTCCATCCTTCAGTATAATACGTTCCATGCCGAAATAAGGGTTCCCAGTATTGTATACCTCTAAATCAGTCTTCTGAATACGCTCTACTTCTTCTTCACTCAGCACATCATAAGTAGTTTTATCTTCGCTGGTACCAAACATGAGCTTACTCTCTTCATTGCAAAAAACATAGCGGAAATCATTCTCTACATCTTTGATATGAACAGATAACGGAAGATTATTTAATATATTATAGAAGAACTGCTCCTTTTTCTGCACCTCCGTATTATTCTTTCGGGTACCAACATATTTCAATACCTTCTTATTAGAATCAAATTCATAAGGAGCACCGCTTATCGTACAAAATTGCCAGGTTGAGCTATCCGGTAACATAACCCTGCTATCAAAAGAAAAAGAAAAATCTTCCCCATTGCTCATTCTTTCCATTACTTCAGTAACCTGACTACGGTCATCCGGATGCAAAGTCTCCAGATATAGTGCCATACTAACTGGCTTAGACTGATCGTATCCATTCAGCGGTTCATTATCACTATAAAATAATTTGGCCACTGCATCAAATTCCCAAAACATGATGTTGGCTGCCTTCATAGCAAGCTCCGTTTTCCGGCGACTTTGACGGAGTACCTCTTCACTTTTCACCGTTTCTGTAATATCTTCAAAGATAAAAATGTAATTAACAAACTTGCCATCATTGTCATAAAGAGGATTACCATTACATTTCAAATAGCAGGTCCGGGTACGCGTAGAGAAAAAGCGTTTATCGGTTCTCTGTTTATCGAAATCATACAAAAAACTCATCTGTACCGGAACACAACGACGAACTGCTTCCTTCACCACGTCAGGAACCACAGAATTTTCATTTATGTTGAGTTTATTACCAAGAAGCGTTTGCGAGTCAGCGCCAAAAATTCGGCAGAAGCTTTCATTGCATCTTACCAGAGTGCCATCGGCTGTGAAGAAACCTATTCCAACAGGAAGTGAATTAAATACAGTTAGTAATTGTTTGTGTTCCATTTCTTTATCCTTGAATAACTTAGAAATAAATATTTTATCTCCGCACTATGCAAATATATACACTTTTACGATTATAATATGATTTTATAGCGAAAATATTATTGCCAGGTTATAACATACAATAAGGGGCTATCCACGATATTGTGAATAACCCCTATCTCAAATGACATCCCATATATTATCATTTTAAAAAGTACATTTTAATACTCCTCAATGACTGTATTTCCAAAAATATCCTTTTTAATAATTTTCCCATGACCGTTACCATATTCAATTATTTCGTTTCCAAAAATATCTTTTTTAATAGTTGTTCTATTCCCCTTATCATCCTCGATAATAGTATTCCCAAAGATATCTTTTGTAATCGTCTTTCTATTACCTTTGTCATCGCGAATAATAGTATTTCCCAGAATATCTTTCTCTATAGTTTTTCTATTACCCTTATCGTCCCGGATAATGGTATTTCCTAGAATATCTTCTTCAATAGTCTTTCTATTGCCTCTATCATCACGGATAATGATGTTCCCCAAAATATCCTTTTCAATAGTCTTTCTATTGCCTTTATCATCACGAATGATGATATTCCCTAAGATATCCTTTTCAACAGTCTCTCTCCCTTGGTCAACTCCCGAATACTCGTAATTATCTTCAACAAGATTTGCACCATAGCCCTTTATTATATAAGGAGCCAAAATAAACTGGGCAACAAACAGGATAAATAAAATCTTTTTCATGGCGTTTTTCTTTTGGTTTAGAACAAAAGTAACGCAGGAAAATCAGAATTAATAAGTGAATTCCATAATTGTCAGTAGGGAAAAACCTAAAATAAAAAGGATTAGCGCATGCAGTAACGGTATATCCATAATATACTACCTAATTGGTCCCCAGAATGGTCCCCCAAAAAAGAAATTCCTTGAAAGTACTTGACTTTCAAGGAATTCAAAGTGTTACTTGAGGTTCCTGGCGGATTCGAACCGCCGTACACGGTTTTGCAGACCGCTGACTAAGCCACTCATCCAAGGAACCATTATTTCTCGTTTGCGGTTGCAAAGGTAGTACAAATTTTGAAACTACCAACTATCCGCAGCAATTTTTCTTTGTACTTTTTTTCTTTACATCGCACTCTCCGCGTTTCTTGTCCATCATATCCTTTAGTTCACAGCCACTTACACAGCTGTCACAAGGATTCTGATTTTCTCGCGTACGACGAAAAAAACGAAATATTCCATATATGACGCGGGCAATGCAGAGTACAACCAGTACTCCGACTACCCAATCTTGCCAATTATTCATACAAACAATCCTCCAATCTGATAAACAGCAAATGATACAAGCCAAGCCAATCCCGTTGTGTAACAAGCAGCAAAAAGCGCCCATTTCCAACTACCCGATTCCTGTTTTATAGCCGCTATCGCCGCAATACACGGGAAGTAAATCAATACAAACAACATATAACAGAAAGCAACCAATGGAGTAATCGGAATTCGTTCTGCCAAACTTACTGAATCAGCATCCGGATCATCTGCATATAAGACACCTAATGTACTTACTACCAATTCTTTCGCTCCCACACCGGAAAGCAAGCCAATACCTAGTTTCCAATCAAATCCCAGTGGTTTTATAACTGGCTCTATACCACGTCCCAACTGGCCGATATAAGAATTTTCCTGCTGCTCGGCAACTGTTTCATAAGCATCATGATTCGGATAATACCCCAAGAACCAGATTATAATAGAAGCAATCATAATAATGCCTCCCATCTTTTTCAAATACTGCGCTCCCTTTTCCCATGTGTGACGGAAGATCGATTTTGCTGTCGGCATCCGGTAAGGTGGAAGTTCCATCACAAATGGAGTATCATCACCCTTCACCAGAAACTTGCTAAACAAGCGGGCCATTACCACAGCCAGTACAATACCAATCACATAAATACTTAACAACACCAGACTTGCATTGTTCGGGAAGAAAGCACCCACCAACAATAAATAAATTGGCAGACGCGCACTGCAAGACATCAAAGGATTTACCAACATTGTAATAAGACGGCTCTTCCGGTTCTCAATAGTACGGGAAGCTATAATAGCAGGTACATTGCATCCAAATCCCATAATCAAAGGAATGAATGATTTTCCGTGCAATCCCATTTTATGCATGATTTTATCCATGATAAAAGCTGCACGAGCCATATAACCCGAATCTTCCATAAGAGAAATGCAGAAATACAAAATCAAGATATTCGGCAAAAAGACAATAACCGCTCCTACCCCACCAATAATTCCATCAATCAGCAAATCTTTAAATGGACCTTCCGCCATATTATTGCGCAACAAGTCACCAATCTGCTCAACAAGCCATTCAATCCCCATCATCGGATATTCTCCAATGACAAACGTACCTTCAAACATCAGATACATAAAAAGGAAGAAAATAGGAAATCCCCAGACACGGTGAGTTACGATCGAATCCAGCACTTTTGTTGTCTGCGCCTGCTCCAAGTGATTATCTGTGAATGTCTCCTTCAGTGCACCACTGATAAATCCATATTTAGCATCCGTAATAGCCGATTCACAATCCTCATTCATTGTGTCCTGAACACGCTTCGACATCTTATCACGGACATGGAATATCTCATCCGCATTTGGTAATGTCCGCACAATGCGCTCAATGTCAGGATCATTCTCCAACAATTTAATGGATAGGAAACGGGTAGAATATTTATGACGGATAAATTCGTTTTTGGACACTTCACTTTTTACAGCTTCAATCGCTTTTTCGATATCAGGACCATGATTGATATGAATATGCCGGAAGACACGCCCCGTCTTTTTATGTTCACGTACATAATCTTCCAAATGCTCTTCCTCGTGGTTCTTACGATCTTCCAGAGAATCATGCCATTCGGTCAAATCCTTAAGAACTTCCGGATTCATATTTCCCTGTTTATCGAAGAAGTCTACTCCTTCATACAGATTGATAACAACATGAAACAAGGTATCCAATCCACGATTTTTCTTACTGACAGTAGGCAACATCGGCACCCCGAACAACTTACTCAACAGATGATAATCCAATGTATTTCCACTGGCTTCCAACTCATCATAAATATTCAGAGCTACCACCATGCGGACATTCATATCTATCAATTGAGTAGTCAGATATAAGTTTCGCTCCAGATTAGAGGAATCGACTACATTAATAATCACGTCCGGAGTTTCATCGATAATATGACGACGCACATAGATTTCTTCCGGCGTATAAGCAGACAAAGAATAAGTTCCCGGCAAATCGACAATACGGAAATGATAGCCTTCGAAATCAAAATAACCTTCTTTGGCATCCACGGTTACGCCGCTGTAGTTTCCAACATGCTCATGAGCACCGGATGCAAGATTAAATAAAGAAGTCTTGCCACTGTTCGGGTTTCCGACCAAAGCAACATTGATGGTACGGCGTTTACCTAACGCCAACCGTTTCATATCTTCTTCTTTTACTGAAAGGTCTTCAGGTAATCCTTCATGATAAACAGTCTTCTCGGCCAGTTTCTTTGCTTCCTCTTCGCTGATAACTTCGATCATTTCAGCTTCCTGACGACGAAGAGAAATTTCATAACCTAAAACTTTATATTTTATGGGATCTTTTAGCGGAGCATTCAACAGCACTTCAACCGTTTTACCTTTAATGAAGCCCATTTCCACAATACGTTTACGAAAACCACCGTGCCCCAAGACCTTTACAATAACACCTTTTTCTCCTGTTTTTAATTCGGACAAACGCATAACTCTCAAAATTTTTGGCAAAGATAATTCATAACTTCGGAGCATGCAAATTATTTAGAATGTTTTTAAATAGCAGCTTTTTTCATCCTCTAAAAGATTCAGAAAAAATAAAAAAACTTATTGATAAACTCGTATCTTTGCAGGTATGATACAACAACGCGTTACAAAATATATAGAAAAGGAACATTTATTCTCACCGGATGATAAAATCCTGGTCGCATTGAGTGGTGGTGCCGACTCGGTGGCATTACTATATATTCTGCATACAGCAGGCTATCATTGCGAAGCCGCACATTGTAATTTCCACCTGCGAGGCAAAGAGTCAGACCGGGACGAGTTATTTGTCCGCCAACTTTGCGAAAGAATGGAAATCCATTTACATACCATTGATTTCAACACGACCCAATATGCAACGGAAAAACATATTTCGATTGAAATGGCCGCACGGGAACTCCGCTACCAATGGTTCGAGAAAATTAGAAAAGAATGTCAGGCAGATGTTGTCGCTGTGGCCCATCACCAGGATGATAGCATAGAAACTATACTACTTAACCTGATTCGGGGAACAGGAATTACCGGTCTGTTAGGAATCCGCCCCCGTAATGGAACCATCGTACGCCCTCTGCTTTGTATCAACCGGGAAGAGATAATTCGTTACCTGCAAAACATCGGACAAGATTATGTGACAGACAGCACCAATCTGGAAGACGAATATACCCGTAATAAAATCCGACTCAACCTCCTTCCCCTCATGCAGGAAATTAATCCGTCAGTCAAAAACACTCTGATAGATACGAGTAATTATCTGAATGATGTAGCCACTATATATAATAAATGTATAGAGGAAACTAAAAAGAAAATCATTACGGCAGAAGGTATCCGAATCAGTGATTTAGTAAAGGAACCGGCACCCGAAGCCATCTTATTCGAAGTCCTGCATCCTCTAGGATTCAATTCCGCACAAATCAAAGATATCACCCATTCGCTTCATAGCCAACCGGGCAAGCAATTCTGTAGCAAAGAATGGAGAGTGATAAAAGACAGAGAATTCCTATTAATAGAAACAGCTGAATCTGAAAATGAGACTCTTCCTCCTTTTCAAATTATCAAAGAAGAAAAAGAATACACCCCGGATTTTCTCATTCCACGTGAAAAGGAAATTGCCTGTTTTGATGCCGACAAACTGAATGGAGAAATTCATTACCGGAAATGGCAGCCGGGAGACACTTTTATTCCTTTTGGAATGAAAGGAAAGAAAAAAATAAGCGATTATCTGACCGACCGCAAATTTTCTATCAGCCAAAAAGAACGCCAATGGGTACTCTGCTGTGGAGAACACATCGCATGGCTGATAGGCGAACGAACAGACAACCGCTTTCGTATTGATGAAACGACTAAGCGCGTCGTGATTTACAAAATAGTCTGAGGCAACTTCTGTTTCTTGAAACAATCTGATAACAAAGCTGCAAAAGGAGTTTCATACACCCTTGCTTTCCTAACGCAAGCTTTTACACAAGCGCAACATTTGATACATTTAGCCTCATCCGTATGTAGCTCATCCCCTTTCGTTATAGCCCCTGCCGGACAACGGACCACACATAACCCGCAATGGGTACACAAATCCTCATCTTCCACCCAAGGAACGCGGGGAAGCGGTGTACCACTTTTACGTAACTTGATGACTTTCCTCAAAAAACGGAACAAAGGAAAGAATGGTTGACTCGGACGTTTGATAGTACGTACATCCACCGGATAAAGGGTATCCATACTATCAGCTGTCTGTATTTTTTCCATGATTTTCTTCCCAAACTCCGCAGCAAAGGCTAAATCCGATTCATCAGGACGTCCCACTGCAATCGGGTATTTGTCGGTACTATATGAATGTTCTCCAATAAAAGTTGCCCCGGCAATTACTTTAAATCCATGAGGAATAGCAAAAGCATCCAATTCCATTAAAGCTTTTTCATAAGCGCGATTTCCGTAAACCACTACCAAAACGGTAGGAGTATCCACTCCACGGATATACTGTAAACGTTCCATTGCCAAAGGAGCGACATGTCCTCCATACACAGGCACTACAATAATAGCCAAAGAAGATGTAGGAATCACAATTTCATCCGCAATCTGCTGCGTCACATTAATAGGAAAAATATTTTTTATGCCCGTCCCGTGAACAATCGCCTCCGCAACTTGTTTAGATGTGTGTGTAGGCGAAAAATAAATTAAATGAGCTTCATTTACTGTCATACTATTTTCTTTTATGTAGCAAAGATACACTTTTACGTGGAAAAAAATGTTTGATTGTTCATGAAACCAAAAAAAATTATTATCTTTGCCCCGTTGAAACATTCTACGATTCAACATATACATCCCTAATTCAGAATAAAAAACAAAACGTATGCTCGCATATCTGTAGCCATGAGCTGTAGTAATGCTGTCCATAATTCAGCAAAAAAAGAAATATTAATAACTTACCATACTATATGTATAACATTATCCAATTAAACGACAAAAATCTGTCGGAACTTCAAGTTATTGCCAAAGAGTTAGGCATAAAAAAAGCAGACTCATACAAAAAAGAAGACCTTGTTTATAAAATACTCGATGAACAGGCCATTGTAGGAGCTACAAAGAAAGTTGCCGCAGATAAGCTAAAAGAAGAACGCAAAAATGAAGAACAAAAGAAAAAGCGTTCACGGGTAGCTCCTACCAAAAAAGAAGACAAAGTGGTTTCCGCAACAAAGAGTGAAGAGGTTAACAAGACAAAAGAGACCGCTCCTGTAAAAGCTGCACCACAACCTTCCAAGAAAGAAGAAAGTACAAACAAAGAAAAAGAAACTGTTGTTGTAGAAGCTAAAGCGGAAAACACTGCTACTCCCAAGCGTAAAGTAGGCCGTCCTCGTAAGAGCTCTGATGCAGAAGAGAAAAAAGAAGTAGAAAATGCAAAACCGGCAGCACCCAAAGTAGTGGAACCTAAACCTGTTGTTGCAGAGAAAGCTACTGGTGCTACGGAAAAGCCAGCTCCGGTACAACAGCAAACAGCTGAGAAGAAAGCAAAAAACAAACCAGCTGCAGAAGCAAATAAGCCTGTTGCAGAAACAAATAAACCGGCTACTGAACCTAACAAACCTGTTGTAGAGAAAAAGGTAATAGATAAACCACAAAAGAAAGCTGCACCCGTTATCGACGAGGAAAGTAATATCTTATCCAGCGTTGACGACGATGATTTTATTCCAATCGAAGATCTGCCTTCTGAAAAAATAGAGCTTCCTACCGAATTATTCGGAAAATTCGAAGCTACTAAAACAGAATCAGCACAGACAGCACCGGAACAGCCATCTCATCCTCAACAGCAACAACAATCTCAACAGCAGCAGTCCCAGCAGCAACGTCCGCGTATTGTTCGCTCACGCGACAATAACAACGGTAATAACAATGCTAACAACAATGGAAATAATGGCAATAACGCCAATAATAATTTCCAGCGTAACAACAATAACCAGAATCAGGTTCAGAACCCAAATCAAAATCAGAATCAGAACCAGAACCAACAACGCTTACCGATGCCACGTGCCGCTCAGCAGAACAATGCGGGTGAAAATCTTCCGGTACAACAGCAGCAGGAACGTAAGGTTATTGAACGCGAAAAGCCTTATGAATTCGACGATATTCTCAACGGAGTAGGTGTTCTGGAAATTATGCAGGATGGATACGGATTCCTCCGTTCTTCCGACTATAACTACCTTTCTTCTCCGGACGATATTTACGTATCACAGTCTCAAATCAAACTATTTGGTCTGAAAACCGGTGATGTAGTAGAAGGAGTTATCCGTCCACCCAAAGAAGGAGAAAAATATTTCCCATTGGTAAAGGTTTCGAAGATCAACGGACGTGATGCAGCTTTCGTTCGCGACCGTGTTCCTTTCGAACATCTGACACCTCTCTTCCCGGATGAAAAGTTTAAACTTTGCAAAGGCGGTTATTCAGACTCTATGTCTGCCCGTGTCGTCGATCTTTTCGCTCCTATCGGTAAAGGCCAGCGTGCATTGATCGTTGCCCAGCCAAAGACAGGTAAGACCATCTTAATGAAAGATATCGCAAACGCTATCGCAGCCAACCACCCGGAAGTTTACATGATTATGCTGCTGATTGACGAACGCCCGGAAGAAGTAACAGACATGGCGCGCAGCGTTAATGCAGAAGTAATTGCTTCTACTTTCGACGAACCGGCAGAACGCCACGTAAAAATTGCAGGTATCGTATTGGAAAAGGCAAAACGTCTGGTAGAATGTGGTCACGACGTAGTTATCTTCCTTGATTCTATTACTCGTCTGGCTCGTGCATACAATACAGTATCTCCTGCATCCGGTAAAGTTCTTTCCGGTGGTGTGGATGCAAATGCACTTCATAAACCTAAACGCTTCTTCGGTGCTGCCCGTAATATTGAAAACGGTGGTTCACTGACTATTATTGCTACCGCATTGATCGATACCGGTTCTAAAATGGACGAAGTTATCTTCGAAGAATTCAAGGGTACAGGTAACATGGAGTTGCAGCTCGACCGCAACCTGTCCAACAAACGCATCTTCCCGGCAGTCAACATTACCGCATCCAGCACTCGTCGCGACGACCTGTTGCTTGATAAAACAACCCTTGACCGCATGTGGATATTGCGCAAATATCTTGCCGACATGAATCCGATCGAAGCAATGGACTTTGTTAAAGACCGTCTGGAAAAAACCAGAGACAACGACGAATTCCTGATGAGCATGAACAGCTAATCAACAGCAAACTTATAAATGAACGGTGAACAAACTGCGCCATAACAAGTGCAGTTTATTCACCGTTTTCTTTTTCGATAACCCATTTTATGACTTATCACCTGCCGTTTATCACTTATCATTCAACTCCCATCACCGATAGTTACCCCTAACCGCTTGCCACACCTTTCATTTTTGTACAAAATACTTTCATTTGCGTCCAAAACTACTACCTCGCCCTTTTTTACGTTTCCTTTTTTCCTACTTTTGCTTCCAAATCAAATATTACTTAATTCTAACCAGTAATGAAAACTATTTATCCATTCATGGGATTAGCCCTGTGCAGCGTGACAGCGCAGGCCCAAGAAAAGCCCAATTTCCTGATTATCCAGTGCGACCATCTGACACAACGCGTTGTGGGAGCTTACGGACAAACACAAGGCTGCACCCTCCCTATTGACGAAGTCGCTTCACGAGGAGTTATCTTCTCCAATGCTTATGTAGGCTGCCCTCTCAGCCAACCCTCACGCGCTGCTTTATGGAGTGGCATGATGCCTCATCAAACCAATGTACGTTCCAACTCCAGCGAACCTATCAACCCACGTATTCCCGAAAATGTACCGACATTAGGAAGTCTTTTTTCTGAAAACGGTTACGAAGCCGTACACTTCGGAAAAACGCATGACATGGGTTCACTTAGAGGATTCAAGCATAAAGAACCAGTAGCCAAGCCATTCACTGATCCGGAATTCCCGGTCAATAACGACAGCTTCCTGGATGTAGGAACATGCGAAGACGCTGTTGCTTATCTAAGTAATCCGCCGGAAGAACCATTCATCTGTATCGCAGATTTTCAGAACCCTCACAATATCTGTGGATTTGTAGGAGCGAACGAAGGAGTACATACCGACCGCCCCATTAGCGGAACCCTTCCGGAACTACCAGCCAATTTCAATGTAGAAGACTGGAGCAATATCCCTAAACCTGTACAATACATCTGCTGCAGTCATCGCCGCATGACCCAGGCCTCTCATTGGAATGAAGAGAATTACCGTCATTACATTGCTGCTTTCCAACACTATACCAAGATGGTTTCCAAGCAAGTAGACAGCGTATTGAAAGCACTTTACTCCACTCCTGCCGGAAAAAACACAATCGTTATTATCATGGCTGACCATGGTGATGGGATGGCTTCACACCGCATGGTGACCAAACACATCAGCTTCTACGATGAAATGACCAACGTACCGTTTATCTTTGCAGGTCCCGGCATCAAACAACAGAAAAAGCCCATAGACCAAGTATTGACACAGCCTACACTGGATCTTCTGCCTACCCTTTGTGATTTGGCAGGAATTCCTGTTCCGGCCGAAAAACCGGGAATCAGCCTTGCACCTATATTAAAAGGAGAGAAACAGAAAAAAACTCACCCTTATGTCGTTTCCGAATGGCATAGCGAATATGAATATGTCGTTACTCCCGGACGTATGGTACGCGGACCGAGATACAAGTACACTCACTATCTGGAAGGTAACGGAGAAGAGCTATATGATATGAAAAAGGATCCGGGAGAACGCAAGAATCTCGCCAAAGACCCTAAATACAGTAAAGTCCTCGCCGAACACCGTGCCATGCTTGATGATTACATCGCCCGCACCAAAGACGATTACCGGAGTTTGAAAGTAGATGCCGATCCACGATGCAGAAACCATACTCCCGGCTACCCCAACCACGAGGGCCCTGGGGTACGAGAGATACTCAAAAGAAAATAAATTATAAAAAAGAGTGAAGATTTCTTTGTAATCTTCACTCTTTTTAGTTCTTTTGCAGATAAACTTACAAGCAAGCAATTCTTATATCAGGTGAAAAAACACAGACGTCATATAATTGCAATAGTCGTAACCGCATTAATATCGGTCACCTTATATGCTGCACGTACAAATTCAGATCGTCTTTCTTTATTACAACCTTTACTTGAATACAATCATCCATTTAGTCCGGACGCCCCTGTCGACAGCATCATTGCCTGGGAAAAACTTTTAGAACCGGAATTACAAAAGGAACAACAATACCCACTCCTATTCCAGATAAATCTGCTGACCGTTCAAGCCTTAATCACAGAAGGCAACATCAGTCTCGCCATCAACCAGGCCAATCAGATGTACCAGAAAGCCAGAGAAATGGACTATCCTTTGGGAACAGCACTCGCATTACACGCCATTGGAAATACCTATTTAAGTTCGTCAACACCACAAGTTGCCATCAAATCGTATAAGGAAGCATTAGAAATCATTCAGAAACTCCCTCATGCCAACCAATATATCAAAACGATCTTGTCCCAATTTATCCTGACGAAGCTCAACTATCACCAAATGACAGATATAGAAGACAATATCCGGGAACTCGAATCTGTTATCAACAAGGATACGAATCCCCAAGACGATTTCCACCTTGTTTATTGTCAGGCATTCTATCGCATCCAGATGCATCATCTTCCGGAAGCATTAAACTATATACGACAAACCGAACAAATCAGCCGGCAACACCAGTACCCATATTTTCATTTAATGATTAAATACCTGTATTCACGCTACTACACTGAATCCAAAGAATACACGCAGGCACTAACCACACTTGACGAATTACTTTCGCATACCAAAGCAGCCAACTCATACAGATCCCTGCAAGTACTGAAAGATCGTGCACACATACTTACACTAATGGGAAACAGCAAGGAAGCATGTGAAGCTTATGAAATATTCAATACGTACAAAGACTCTTTGGACGCAATGAATTATATTCGCCAAATCAATGAATTGCACACCCTCTACCAAATAGATAAAAATGAACTGGACAACTTAAACAGACAGAAGACAATCCTCTACTGGAGCTGGTTCACCATCCTATTCATAGTCATACTGATTGTATTTTTCATCCTTTTGGTCAGACGAGGAAATAAAAAACTGCGCCAATCACAGCAGGAACTGGAAAAAGTGAAAAAGCAAGAAGAAAATTCCATCCGAACAAAGAGCCTTTTCCTTTCCAACATGAGCCATGAAATTCGCACGCCGCTCAATGCGTTGTCCGGCTTCTCCTCCATCCTGACGGAAGAATCCATCGACAACGAGACCCGGAAACAGTGTAGCGATATTATTCAGCAAAATTCAGAACTGTTACTCAAGCTGATTAACGACGTAATCGACTTGTCCAGTCTCGAAGTAGGCAAGATGAAATTCAAATATGAGCGATGTGATGCAGTGGCAATATGCAGAAACGTTATCGACATGGTTGAGAAAATAAAACAAACGAATGCTAACGTCCGTTTTTCGACCTCTCTCCATTCATTAGAATTGACGACAGACAATGCAAGGTTACAACAATTATTAATCAACCTTCTCATCAATGCAACCAAATTTACTCCGCAAGGTTCCATCACCATGGAACTGGAAAAACAGACAGAAGACATAGCACTGTTTTCCGTGACCGACACCGGTTGCGGTATCTCTCCGGAGAATCAGAATAAAATATTCAACCGTTTTGAGAAACTGAATGAAAATGCTCAAGGGACAGGACTCGGTCTGTCTATCTGCCAACTCATTATCGAGCAGCTGGGCGGCAAAATATGGATTGACTCCAATTATGAGGAAGGAGCCCGTTTCCTGTTCACACACCCCATTTACCATGAGCAACAAGGAAAGGAGGAAGCCGAATGAAACAAGTCCTGCTCCTGATCCTTCTATTATGCTGCACCCTCACCGGAAAAGCCAGCACCGAGATTGTTTTGGAATCCGACAGCCTGATAAAGGTGTTGGAAACATTACCGTACGATACGACACGGCTGAATGTTCTCAATCAAATCATCAGAATAGAACAAAACAACCAGCAATGTATCCAATATTCGGATGCATTAATGAAAGAAGCATTGCAACTGGGAAATGACAAATATGCCGCTCTGGCTGCTTACTACCATATTTTATACTATTACAATCGTAATAATCAAGACAGTGTAGCCAAATGGCTCACCATAATGGAGCCTCATGCCCGGAAATCAGATTTATGGAATTACTTCTTTGATGCCAAACGTTTCCAGATAGACCTGTACACATTCAACGAACAATACGAACTTGCTATCAACGAATCTCAAAAGATGCAACAGCAAGCCTCCCAAATGAATAGTAACCGGGGTAGTATGGCTGCCTATCAATGCTTGAGTAATGCATATATCGGCAGCCAGCGCTGGGATAAAGGAATAGAAGCACTGGAGGCTGCCTACCAGCTACTCACTCCGACAGAAAATCCGGTGGTCCGTATCTCGGTATTGTCACAGTTAGTATCCGTTGTCAAAGAAAAGAAGGATAATAAAAAACTACTCAAATATTTGCAGGAACTGGAAAACACTCTTCATAACCACATCAGTGCAAACCCATCCTTAAAAGCGGGATTTGCCGATGTATACCTGTTCAATGAACTGTTCTACAGCTATTATTACCTGAATACCCATCAGCCGCAACAAGCCTATGAACATCTCGTAAAATCTAAAGAATATCTGGACGAGAATACTTATTTCATGTATAAAGTACTCTATTTCGACACATTTGCCAAATATTACCAGGCAATTGGAGCCTACCAACAGGCATCGGATTATATCGACACGACACTGACGATGTTGAAGAAAGACTTCACAAGCGACTATGCCGAACAGCTACTCGAAAAGGCCAGAATATGGAAACAGGCAGGGCAAAGCGGAAAAGCCATCCCCCTGTATGAGCAGGCACTTGCCATCAAAGACTCGACAGCCACTGTACTCTCAAACAATCAGATGGCACAGATACAAAGCAAATACAATATCGAAAAAACAGAACTGGATCAAAAAAGGGAAAACAACCGGATCCAGCTCACCTATCTGATCTTTATATTTGTTATCCTGATTCTGCTTTTTATCTTTATGGCACGACTCTTTATGGTACGGAAGGCACTCAAATACGCGGAAAACGAAATCCGGAAAACAACAGAAAACGTGCGGAAGACCAATGAAATAAAAAATCGCTTCCTGTCCAACATGAGCTATAACATCCGTACCCCACTCAACAATGTGGTCGGTTTCTCACAACTCATAGCCAGCGAACCCAATATAGACAAGGAAATAAGGCAAGAATACTCAAACATCATCCACAAAAGTTCGGAGAAGTTAATGAGACTTGTCAATGACGTTCTCGACTTATCCCGTTTGGAAGCTCAGATGATGAAGTTCCAGTTGCAAGACTATGATGCCACTACCCTATGCAAGGAAGCATGCAGCATGGCGCAGATGAGGAACGAAGAAACAGGTATCCAGATTGAATTTTCCAGCGAAACGGACGCCCAAATTCATACCGATATAATGCGACTGACACAGGCCTTGATTAGCGTACTGGTGTACCCACAAGAACACCGGCAAGCACGAATCATCCGGTTCACATTAAGCCAGAATGAAGACATGCTTTGTTTCCGGATCACTAATTCACCTTTGGCAGACCATGCATTCGTATCACAGGAAACCATCATCCGGCATGATATCAACCTGTTGTTACTAAAACATTTCGGAGGAAACTATCTCGTCAACAATAAAACTCCCGAAGGTCCGGAAATTGTTTTCATCTACCCCATCGTTTCCGAATCGAAATAAAGCACTATCTTTGCAAAGTGTAAACTTAAACACTTAATTATGTACACCAACAAACAGATTTGGAGTGTCAGTTATCCGATACTACTAAGCTTGCTGGCACAAAATGTCATCAATGTCACCGACACAGCATTCCTCGGACACGTGAGTGAAGTAGCCCTTGGAGCATCAGCTATGGGCGGGTTATTCTATATATGCGTATTCACCATCGCATTCGGATTCAGTACCGGTTCGCAGATAGTCATCGCACGACGCAATGGCGAAGGACGCTATTCGGATGTCGGTCCCGTCATGATTCAAGGAATCATGTTCCTGTTCGTCATGGCCCTGCTGCTATTCGGATTCACCAAAGCATTCGGCGGAAACATCATGCGTTTGCTGGTTTCTTCAGAATCCATCTACGAAGGAACAATGGAGTTTCTGAACTGGCGTATTTACGGATTCTTTTTCTCTTTTATCAATGTCATGTTCCGGGCATTGTACATCGGCATTACACGCACTAAAGTGCTAACCATCAATGCTATTGTCATGGCATTAACTAATGTCGTACTGGACTATGCATTAATTTTCGGAAAGTTCGGTTTGCCGGAAATGGGTATCAAAGGGGCTGCTATTGCTTCCGTATTGGCAGAAGCCTCCTCCATTCTCTTTTTCGTCATCTATACGTATGCCACGGTCGATTTAAAGAAATACGGTATGAACCGCCTGCGCACATTCGACCCAGCATTGCTGATGCGGATTCTTAGTATCTCCTGCTTCACCATGCTGCAATATTTCCTGTCGATGGCTACCTGGTTCGTTTTCTTCGTAGCCGTAGAACGGTTGGGACAACGGGAACTGGCGATTGCCAATATCGTCCGGAGTATTTATGTCGTATTGCTGATTCCGGTCAACGCACTGGCTACGACTACCAACAGTCTTGTCAGCAATGCTATTGGTGCAGGAGGCATCCAGCACGTGATGCCGCTCATTAATAAAATTGCGCGTTTCTCCTTTTTCATCATGCTGGGGTTAGTAGCGGTATCGGCACTGTTTCCGCAATTCCTGCTCTCCATTTACACTAGTGAAGCTGCGCTCATTACGGAATCCGTACCCTCGGTATATGTGATTTGTTGCGCCATGCTTATCGCATCCGTAGCCAACGTGGTGTTTAACGGTATCTCCGGAACAGGAAATACACAGGCAGCCCTGTTGCTCGAAACGATTACAATTATCATCTACGGATCATACATCATTTTCATCGGAATGTGGCTGAAAGCACCGATCGAAATTTGCTTTACGATTGAGATTGTGTATTATAGCTTGCTGTTGATAACAAGTTATATTTATCTCAAAAAAGCAAAATGGCAGAATAAAAAGATATAAATACAAGAGATTTTTGTACATTTGCAAGCTCAAATAAAGAGTAGACGGAAAAGTCCCTCTTTCGGCCAAGTAAATTGTAATTAGTAATTCGTAATTAAATAACTATGTTCGATAATTTAAGTGAAAGACTAGAACGGTCATTCAAGATTCTGAAAGGTGAAGGCAAAATCACCGAAATCAACGTGGCGGAGACGCTGAAAGACGTACGTAAAGCACTTCTCGACGCCGACGTAAACTACAAGGTGGCAAAGAATTTCACGGATACAGTGAAAGAAAAAGCGCTTGGCCAGAACGTTCTTACGGTTGTGAAGCCAAGCCAATTGATGGTGAAAATCGTGCATGATGAACTTACACAATTGATGGGTGGAGAGACAGCCGAGATCAACATCGACGCCCGTCCGGCAGTTATCCTGATGTCAGGTTTGCAGGGTTCGGGCAAGACCACCTTCTCCGGTAAACTGGCACGAATGCTGAAAACCAAGAAGAACCGTAAGCCATTATTGGTGGCTTGTGACGTTTACCGTCCGGCAGCTATCGAACAGTTACGTGTATTGGCAGAACAGATTGAAGTACCGATGTACTGCGAACTGGACAGCAAGAATCCGGTAGAAATCGCACAACACGCCATTCAGGAAGCCAAAGCCAAAGGATACGACCTCGTTATCGTCGATACAGCCGGACGTCTGGCAGTAGACGAGCAGATGATGAACGAGATCGCCGCTATCAAAAAAGCAATCAACCCGGACGAAATTCTGTTCGTGGTAGACTCCATGACCGGTCAGGACGCTGTAAACACAGCTAAAGAATTCAATGAACGTCTGGACTTCAACGGTGTGGTACTGACCAAACTCGATGGTGATACCCGCGGTGGTGCGGCTCTTTCTATCCGTTCGGTAGTGAACAAACCGATTAAATTCGTAGGTACAGGTGAAAAGCTGGAAGCAATCGATCAGTTCCACCCTGCCCGTATGGCCGACCGTATTCTCGGTATGGGTGACATCGTTTCATTGGTAGAACGCGCACAGGAACAATACGATGAAGAAGAAGCCAAACGCTTACAGAAGAAAATTGCCAAAAACCAATTCGACTTCAACGACTTCCTTAGCCAGATTGCACAAATCAAGAAAATGGGTAATCTGAAAGACCTCGCTTCCATGATTCCGGGAGTAGGAAAAGCAATCAAAGATATTGATATTGACGACAATGCTTTCAAGAGCATCGAAGCCATCATTTATTCCATGACTCCGGCAGAACGTTCCAATCCGGAAATACTGAACGGTTCACGCCGTACGCGTATCGCCAAAGGTAGCGGAACGACTATCCAAGAAGTGAATCGCCTATTGAAACAGTTCGACCAGACACGCAAAATGATGAAAATGGTGACTAGCAGCAAAATGGGTAAGATGATGCCTAAGATGAAAAAGTAATCATTCTGTAGATCCAAATCTAATGATAAGTAAAAAGAGGGAGTTTCGGCTCCCTCTTTTTTTTATCCCCCCCATCTCTTGACAAAAATTCCAATCCCTTTGGAGAGTTCAGTTATTTATTTTACTTTTGTCCATCACCAATAAATACTCTGAAAATATGACTCTGATAGACGGAAAAGCAATTTCCGAACAAGTAAAACAAGAGATTGCAGCCGAAGTAGCCGAAATGGTGGCTCATGGCGAAAAACGCCCGCACCTGGCCGCTATTCTTGTAGGACACGATGGTGGTAGCGAGACTTATGTAGCTGCCAAAGTAAAAGCCTGTGAAGTATGTGGATTCAAGTCTTCCCTCATCCGTTATGAAAGTGACGTGACCGAAGAAGAACTGCTTGCCAAAGTACGTGAACTAAACGAAGACAACGACGTGGACGGCTTTATCGTACAACTTCCCTTACCCAAGCATATCTCCGAACAGAAAGTAATCGAAACAATTGATTACCGTAAAGACGTAGACGGTTTCCATCCGATCAACGTAGGCCGTATGTCCATCGGGCTTCCGTGTTATGTATCCGCTACTCCCAACGGCATCCTCGAATTGTTGAAACGTTATAACATAGAAACTTCCGGAAAAAAGTGCGTCGTACTCGGACGCAGCAATATTGTCGGCAAACCGATGGCTGCCCTGATGATGCAGAAAGCCTATCCGGGCGATGCCACAGTAACCGTATGCCACAGCCGTAGCAGAGACCTGGTAAAAGAATGTCAGGAAGCTGATATTATTATCGCTGCTTTGGGACAACCGAACTTTGTAAAAGCCGAAATGGTGAAAGAAGGCGCGGTAGTTATTGACGTAGGTACTACCCGTGTGCCGGATGCAACCAAGAAATCAGGTTTTAAACTGACCGGCGACGTGAAGTTTGACGAAGTTGCACCGAAATGCTCATTCATCACTCCCGTACCGGGCGGTGTTGGACCAATGACGATTGTATCGTTAATGAAAAATACACTCTTAGCTGGTAAGAAAGCTATTTATCAATGAGACATACCCTGTTTCTGATGATTTTGCTTCTCTCTTTGTCCTGCACCTCCCGGTCGCAGGCAAAGAGAGATTCTATCATTGACACCCTGTCGGACAGCCTTTCCGACAGCATCTTCTCCACCGACACCCTACGCCTCCTTTTCGTAGGTGACCTCATGCAACATCAGGGACAAATCAACGCTGCACGAACATCAACCGGCTATGATTACTCCACATGCTTTGCGTATGTCAAAGAAGAAATAAAGAAAGCCGACCTCTCCATCGCCAACCTGGAAGTGACATTAGGAGGCAAACCTTACAAAGGTTATCCTGCTTTCAGCGCGCCGGACGAATTTCTGACCGCAATTCACGATGCAGGTTTCAATGTTTTAGTGACTGCCAACAACCACAGTCTCGATCGTGGTAAATCCGGACTGGAGAGAACCATTCAATTAATAGACTCTTTAAAGGTTCCACACGCAGGCACGTATATCAACGCTGATGAACGCGAAAAGAAATATCCTCTTTTATTAGAAAAGAACGGATTCCGCATCGCCCTGCTCAACTACACGTATGGAACAAACGGCATCCCCGTTACCCCTCCTAATATCGTGAACTATATCGATACAGCCATCATCGCCAAAGATATTGAAGAGAGTAAAGCAATGAAGCCGGATGCTATCATAGCTTGTATGCATTGGGGAATCGAATACCAGTCACTCCCGGACAAAGAGCAAAAATTCCTCGCCGACTGGCTGATTGAAAAAGGAGTAAACCATATCATCGGCTCCCATCCTCACGTAGTTCAGCCCATCGAAGTTCGCACAGACAGCCTGACGAATGACAAACATCTCGTAGTCTATTCGCTGGGAAATTATATTTCCAATATGTCCGCCCGCCGCACTGACGGAGGACTGATGGTAAGAATGGAATTAGTAAAAGACAGCACTGTCCGCCTCAATAATTGTGATTATAGTTTGGTATGGACAGCCCGTCCCATTCAATCAGGAAAAAAAAATCATCAATTGCTCCCAGTCAATTTGCCGATTGATTCAATTCCTTTACAAGCACGTAACTCTCTGAAAATCTTTGTAAATGATGCGCGAACCCTTTTCAGCAAGCACAATCGGGGAATAAAAGAATATACTTTTTCGGAAAAAGAATGACTAAAAAAGCAAAAAATAGCAGATTTGAGCTTTTGTTTTGAGTTTCAAGTGGTTGTGGCAGTCGTTGGCTTTTTGTGGCATTCGTGAGGAAATGCGAAAATGGCGGATTTGAGAAGTAGAAACGCTTTCAAGTCATTACCTCAAAGAAACGCTCTAATAAGCATTTTTAACGGCTTCGGTTTTTACTTCTCAATTCTGCACAGGTTGTGAATTTGCCATGCAACTCTCATGATTTAATTTTGCACAGAACAAAAAGCAAGGAATTATGAGAAGTACATTCAAGACAGTCTTCTATGTAAACGGAAGCAAGGAGAGAAACGGAATTGTCCCTATCATGGGACGTGTGACAATCAACGGAACTATCGCACAGTTCAGTTGCAAGCTGAGCGTGACCAAGGCGATATGGGATGCCAAGGGCAACAGAGCCAAAGGCAGAAGCAAGGAAGCCAATGAGGTGAACTTTGCGCTTGATAACATCAAGGCTCAAATCGCTAAGCATTACCAACGGCTTTCCGACCGTGAGGCGTTCGTTACCGCTGAAATGGTGAGAAACGCATATCAAGGCATAGGTACGGAGTATGAGACATTACTCAGAGCTTTTGACAAGGAGAACGCAGCCTTTGCCCAACGCGTGGGAAAAGACCGAGCTGTCCGAACCTACCGCAAGTATCTGACGGTAAGAAAGTACGTTGCCGAGTTCATCAAATTTCAGTACAAGCGCAGCGATATGTCCATGAATGAGCTTACCGAGGAGTTCATCCGTGATTTTTGTCTGTATTTGAAGAATGTCATTGGACTCACGCAATCTACCATTTGGATATACTCCATACCATTGAAGCATATCGTCACGGCAGCACACTACAACGGCAAGATACAGAGAAATCCGTTTGCCATGTACCACGTTGACCCAGACCACAAGGAGCGTGAGTTCTTGACAGAGGAAGAATTGGACATATTTGCAGGAATAGAGTTGGAAAATCCCAACTTTGCTTTTGCGAGAGACTTGTTTATGTTTGGTTGTTGGACAGGTATCTCTTTCGTTGACATCAAGAATCTTACAGAGGACAATGTTGCCATTATAAGTGGGTCTCCATGGATAGTTTCTCAGCGTCAAAAGACAGGCGTACCATTCAAAATTAAACTGATAGATGCAGCCATACAGATAATTGAACGTTACAAGCCATTGAGAAAAGATATGCACTTGTTTAATATTGGCTCACTTGACATGGTAAACAAGCGTATAAAGAAAGTGGCAAAAATGTGTGGCATCAAGAAGCGAATTTCATTTCATGTAAGCCGGCATTCGTTCGCAGTTTTGGCTTTAAACTACGGTATGCCGATAGAGAGTGTAAGCAAGATACTGGGACATACGGACATCGCCACAACACAAATTTACGCAAAGGTGACAAGTACTAAATTGGAGCATGACATATCAGCTTTTGAAAGTCGAATCAAGGGGCATATGCCGACAATGGGGGGAATGGCATGAAAAGGACTGTAATCACCGTGGACGGAAATGGAATGTTATCCATTCCGTCCAACTTGCAAGACTTGTGGATGAGTGAGGGTGAATTGGTTGATATGCTTCATGTCACCGCCATGAAACTCCATGCTGTGATAAGGTCAATATACAAGGATGGTTTATTGACGGTGTCGGAAGTCCAACAGAAACAGGAAACTTCCAATGGCATTTGGCAAACGTTGTATGGCTTTCCGATGATTGTTGCCCTTTGCTTCCGTATAAACTCATACGGGGCAGCTCGGTTTCGTGCCACCATCTTCAAGAGATTGTACGGGGCAAAAGAGAAAAGTAGTGTCATTATCCTACAACTCAATAGAAGAACAACCGCCTTTAGTTGAATGTCCTCTTGCTTGTTTGTTGGCTTGGCGCTGTCGTACTGTCGTGAATAAGTACTGAAGCATAAGCATGACATTCTTACTTGTAGGGGGATGAGTTCTGTTCATAAAAATGACGGACAAAACACCCCTTATTTTTGTTGAATTGTTGAATATGATGAAAGAAGTATTGAACATCAGGCATTTACGGCTCAACATATTCTCAACAAATCTCTCAACAAAAGAAAGATAATGTTGAAAAGAGAAAACCATGAACACCATTCCTTTCTTTCTTTTTTGCCCAGTAATTTGTTGTGTAGAGCTATTTGTTGAGAGTTTGTTGAGGGTATAAGTGGTTGGTTCTCATAAAGATAACACCTATCTTCAACAATTCAACGTTTTACATGCCCTCACTTGGTACGCTGTAAAATGTGCTTGTGGATTAATTGGCAACCGCTCTATTCTCCGAAATGGTTGCAGCAACGTTCCTTGGAGGCTTTGCGCCTCCAGCCACTTGGGCGAACCTCCGCAGTGTTTTAGCATGGCATTAGATTTATGCAGACTATACCGAGAACACACAGCACACATAACACACTCGGCATAGTTCACAAAGGAAATCAACAACACACAACTGAAACACTTGGCAAGTTTCACACTGAAAATATCACCTTTTCCTTTGCAAACTCCATGTACAAAGTAGCTTGTGTCTGTGACCTTGTTCTTTCAATGTGGCAGCTTTGATGTTTGGCGCAAATTGAGAGAATTAAGGTCTGCAACCTTGGGCATGGAAAGCCGAAAGGCAAATATCTCGTCTTTTGTTCTTAGAGGAGGGAGCGAGGTTATGTTTCGGGAACCCCAAAACTCCTCGCTCCACCATGAGGATGGAGAATTTTTGCTCCCGATGGTCGCAGAAAATGAGTATACCAACTGCAATTACTGCCATTATATGCTAAACTTTGTTATATATCTATATAATTGTGTTAATAATATTCTTTTTCTTTGGCAGTTAAAGAAAAGCATCCTATCTTTATAAGCAAAACAATTAGCTACAAAACCCGAATTGGTGTATTACTATAAAGGGATGCTCCATTCAAGGAACATCCCTAAACTTTTTAGTTTTTCAAAATCTCCTCACCGAACTTTTTAATCTCATTGGTGAGTACTTCCTCTAATTCTTTCTTTGGCACAATCAGTTTATAGTCAGCCACTCCTATTGGCTTGCCCATGTCTTCAAGGGCAAGCTCCACTTCCACACGGTCTTTCTCCGCACAGAGGATGATGCCGATAGAGCGAATACCCGATACCAAGCATCATCGACATCGTCAACAGCATACGTTTAGCCAAAGGCAACGTTTTTGATGAATGGAAATAGTCAGACACCGCAAAACTCTTCGAAGATTATGGATATAAAAATAAGAAGGAGAGTGGAGGGTATTTCTTATGATTTTTAAAAATTAACATAACTTAACTTGCGTAGATGTGATAGTGTGAAGGGTTTATTGTATTTTTGTAAATAAATATTTAAAATTATCATTTTATGAAAAAACTGATTCTATCTTTAATTGTAATTTTAACATCGGTTACTGGTCTGATGGCTCAGTCCATAACAGTAACAGAGCCAGAGTTTGCAGAAGAGACACTTCTTCTGACTTCTGATAGCCAAGGTGTTAAATTGTCTCGTGAGAATGGTACTATTAAAACAAAGGCAGGAGCAAGCCTTTATCTTACAGGTATTGGTAAGGTAAAATCAAGATTGACACTTAAGGGTATTAAGTCAACCAGTAAAGCTGTTGGTGGTTCAACAACTCGTCTTATAATAAAAGCAGCAGATAACAAGACAGATCCTAACTCTTTTATTTCTATTTTTAAGTTTGAAGTTAAAGGTAAAGAGCGTAGATACCAGTTGGCAGAGGCTGGTACTTTGTCAAAGACTGAGAGTAACAACCTTTCAAGTGTTGAATATAAAGCCAAGAAATATGGTGAGAGTTCTTACTATATAGTTTTGGAAGACCTTACTGCAGGTGAGTATGGTATAGTCATTGGCGATCCTAATCATGAAAACACAAAAAACGGAATGAAAGTAACAACATTCACCGTAGAATAAATAATCCGTATAAAGACCTTTGTCTTTTCCCCCATACAAATGCTTCCGTACTTTCGCAGTATGGAAGCATTTTTCTATATATCCCTCCCCACAGGTTGGCGGTTCATTCTCTGTAGGTCTCAGATGTTCTTGTTACTACTCAGCCCCTAAAAATGAATTTCAAGTACTCATTTGACATAATAGCCTATTTTGTAGCATAAATATAGCCAAAATCATCAATATTTTGCGGATTTGACACATCCAAGGGGTGTTGAGTAGTTACGTATATGGCAGCAACTGAAAATAAAATCTAAAAAATGGATATGATTTTCATCAATCCACATAAATGTTGTACCTTTGTCACCGAAAAGAGTTGTTTGACAAGTAATGCAAACTTATGTATAATACAGAAGTTAAAACTATTACCAAGTCATTACCTCTATTGAGGTGAAACACTTGTAAATCGCTCATTTTTAGCTATTCGGCATATTTTAGCAGAATTTTTTCGAAAAAAAATAGCAGAATCTTTTGGAGATTAGAAGATAATATCTATCTTTGCACCGCGTTAGAGAAACGCAAACATGGTGGATGTAGTTCAGTTGGTTAGAGCGTCAGATTGTGGTTCTGAATGTCGCCGGTTCGAGTCCGGTCTTCCACCCAGAGAGAAGTCCTTGTAAGTTAGATACTTATGAGGACTTTTTCTTTGGTAGTGGGGTATCATTCAGGTGCTAAATCTGGTATAAAATAACCTGTTAAAGTCCAATTGTTGGCTAATTGTTGGTGGAAAAACACAATACCTAACATGCTGACATTCAAGGCAGAAATCAGAAAGAATGAGATGAAAGTTGGTGGAACTTTCAATGTGAAGATTAGAGTAACCTATAACAGAGAGGTTAAGAGGTTGGCTACTCATATCTTTGTAAGAACAGAAGACTTGACTAAGGACTTCAAGTTAAAGAATCCAAAGTACATCAAGGAAGCTGACAGATTGGTCAGATACTATGAAGAGTTATGCATGGGGCTTCCATTGGAGGCTTCCAATTTAACCTTAAGTGATGTACTTGATTATATCCAGAAAGAGAAGGAAAAAAATACTCCTATTGACTTTATCCAGTTCTGCAAAGACTGGTTAACAACTACAGAGGTCAAAGGTAAGAGGAATTATCAAACTGCCCTCAATGCCTTCATTGCCTTCTTAGGAAAGGACCAATTAAATACTAACCAAGTTACCAAGTTGTTAATGATGGAGTTCATGGAATACCTTCACAAGAAAAGGGCTAAACAGGTGGCAGAACTTCAAAGAAAGGGTAAGAGAATACCTTCCAACAGAATGGTATCCCTGTATATGGGTAGCATCAGACATCTATTCAACGAAGCTAAGAAGAAGTATAATGATTATGACAGGAATCTCATTAGGATACCTAACTCACCTTTTGAGAACTTGGTGATACCAAAGCAGGAAGCAACTAGGAAGAGAGCATTATCAGCAGAGTTAATTAAGAAGATATGGGAATTACCCTATATCATTAATGCTAATGGCAGGGAAAGGTTATGCCCCTTTAACCTAGCTAAGGATTGCTTTATCCTTTCTTTCTGTCTTATAGGGATGAACTCTGCTGATTTGTATAACTGTAGTGAACTGGAAGATGGTTCAATTACCTATTACAGGACTAAGACTACAGACAGAAGACTTGATAAAGCTAAGATGAAAGTAGATGTTCTTCCTGTCTTACTACCTTTAATGAAGAAATATGAAGATTACACCCAGAAGAAGGTGTTCTGCTTCTATCATCTCTATTCTACTTTCAAGAACTTCAACAGAGCCATCAATCTTGGGTTAAAGCAAATTGGCAAAATACTGAAAGTGGATGATTTGGAATACTATGCTGCAAGGCACTCATGGGCTACATTAGCTGTTAATAAAGTAGGTATAGATAAGTATACAGTTCATGCTGCATTGAATCATATTGATGAGGCTATGAAAGTCACTGACATCTATATTGAAAGAGACTTCAAGGTAGAGAATGAAGCTAACAAGAAGGTGGTTGAGTATGTATTTGGTAGTTATAGTGAGCTGCCTAGTCCAGAAGTGAAGTAAGTTTAACACAAAAGAACCTCTGTAATTGATTGAATTATGGAGGCTCTTTAGTATATTTGTTCACTTACAATCTATATACTAATTACAAACTAAGTGAGACATGAGCATAGAAGATGAACTGGCAAAGGAAATAGCAGGACTTGATAGTAGTTTCATAGATGAGTTATACAATCTCCAGATTCCTGATGAGAAGACCAACCTGTCAGAAGTTATAACATTAGGCACTACTCCTGTATCAGAAGAGCACTCTAAAGAGGTTAAATCTTCCATAGTTGAAAACCAATTAGAAGAGACAGTACCTAATACTTATGGTGACTTACATGATGCACCTGTAGAGTACATTGAGATATTATCCTCTGGAAAAGTAGGAGAAACTAAAACCATACCTCAAGATACAGTAATAACTAGTTTGGATAACTTGCTATTTGGCAGAGCACCAGAAGTAATAAGAGAAGAAGTTGGTGACTCCTTCTGGAATCTGGCTGACTTCATAGATAAGATGCCTCATGGTATTATAGACAAGAAGATACCAGGTATTGGAGCTACTACCCTTGAGATAAACTCAAAGAGAAACTCAATCATAGTCTTTCCTACTAAGGCTCTGGCTTATGGTAAACACTCAAAGCATCCTAATACGTTATATGTAGGTAGTGAGATTAAAGGTGAAAAGGAAAAGGTAACTAATCAGCAGATTGAGGAATACCTAGCAAAAGATGGATACAAGAAACTTTTAGTAGTTGCAGACAGTCTAGGTAGGCTATTAAGTATCATAGGAAAAAACTATAAAGACTACTTCCTTATGATTGATGAGATTGATGTTCTCCAGACTGACAACAACTTTAGACCTCAATTGGAGAATGTGATTGACTACTACCTTATGTTCCCATTAAAGAACAGATGTATGGTAACAGCTACTATGAAGGAGTTCAGCAATCCACACTTAAAGACTGAATGTAGATTTCCTATAACATGGAAATACAATACCCATAGAAATATAGACTTACTACATACAGATAATGTCACACAGGCTGTCATAGAAAAGGTTATCTCCCATCCTACAGAGAAGGTGTTCATTGCCTATAACTCCATACTCCAGATAAGAAACATTATATCATCACTAGATGAAGAAACCAGAAAGGAATGTGCTATCCTATGTAGTGAGGCATCCATAAAGGAAGCAGGAGAATACTTTGCACCTAAATTGGGGGACAATAATACCTTACCTGCTAGGATTAACTTTGCCACCTGTTGCTACTTCACTGGTATAGATATAGAGGATAGTTACCATCTAATCACTGTATCAGATGTAAGAAGAAGCCACTCAATGTTAACCTTAGATAGAATGACACAAATACATGGTAGATGCAGAAAGGTCAATGGGATACTTAGTGAAACTATCATATATAACACCTTAGGATATGTATCAGTAATGGAAAGTATGGAAAAGTACACTGCCACTCTATTAAACAAAGCCCAAAAGGTACTCAAAGTACTTGAATCAGCAGATACCATCTCACAGGGGGATTATACCTTGACTGATCTATTTGCAATAATCAAAGAAGCCATAAGAGAGAAAGCACAGGAAAGAATTGCAGGGAATGAGTTAATTAACTTGACTAGAAAGGATGTACATGGAAAGGATGTACCTGCCTACCTCAATATAGACTACATCATTGAAAGGACAGAGTTATACTCCACATACTTTATGCCTGAAACACTGAAAGAAGTACTAAGGAAACAGGTTAAAATCATTAGCTACAACTCCCTGAACTATGATGTATCTCCAGAGCAAAACATCATAGAGAAAACCAATAAGGATGCACAGAATAAACTAACAGACAGCAATATCCAAGATGCCATAAAATACATCAAAACATTATCAACCACAGGACAGTTGAATGATAATACCTTGTACTCATATACTAGACATTGCAGAAGTAAAACTAAGATATTCTTAGAGAGATTCATCAAGCTATATAGGTATGTTGACCTTGATAGTCTGTTACATCAACTATGGGAAATTAGAACAAGTAACAGTGTAGTCTTCAAGAACCTTAATAATACAGTCATGTACTGGGCACTAGATGAAGAGCATCCTTTCAAAGTTGCTATAAGAAGATGCTTTACCCTTAATAGAAGTTATTCAGCAAATGAGATACAAGATAAGCTGACTCCCATAGTCCAGTATCATCTACACAAGGTACTGAAACCAAGAAAGTATGTAGTCTTATTGAAGGCAGTATATACCACTAGCAGAACATCTGGGAATAAGTATACCATCAGAAATGAGAATCCTAGAGGTTTTAAAGAACATACTGGCAGGATAGCTACCAAGGAGAATAATTTGTTAAGGCTATTCATGTTATAGAAGGTTAATATGCGACCAAATAAATGATAAGGATATTGGTGTTATAGACTTTATTTACTATATTTACAACTGATAATCAAATGGTTATAGAAGTGATACACTTCTAATATGGCATTGGCTATCAACAGAATCAACCTTAGGGTCAAATATCACCCTATACTAATTACTTTAGGATAAGCTCTTATCCTTTATTACTGTAGGTTATTAGTATGGGGTGGATTTTGACCCTATAAAATCAGAATTAATGACAACAGTTAAACAATTCACCATCATCCCCATTGAAGCTTGCAAATACTTCAAGCCCAAAGACCTTTATCTACTGGCAGGTCTGTATATTAATGCACCTTATAAGGAAAGAGAAGAATATCTGGTGACAAATACCACTTATGAACAGCTATCAGGCACTACAGGAGTCAGTCTTGATTATATCAAGGATGCCTTTATTCCCAGATTAAAAGAAACCAACTATGTTAAAATTGAGACCATACAGGAGAGCTATATGGTCAAGAGAAATATTTATCATCTACCTAATCCACCAAAGAATTTCAGGATTATATGGGCAGAGTTATTCAGTGACAGTTCTTTAAGTCCAGAAGAGAAAGGAGTTATGATAGGGTTATATTGCCTTTGTATTAACAATGAGTTCAGGATAGACCTATCAGATAAACTCATTTATAGTCACTTGGATATGGCAAAGAACACATATAAAAAGTATAGAGACTTACTTATTGAGAAAAAGGTTATCTGGTCTTCCTATGATGTTCCAATGAAACTAGTATGGGCTGAACACATGGAAACTCAAGTCCTTCTGTACCCTCACTTGGGTTACAATACTTGGATAGACAAAGTTACATCACATGCACCAGATGATGATGAAATCAAGCAATACCTTGATACTATTAATGATGAATGAATGATACATACCCCAATATCCCCTGTTTTCACACCAGAAGACAGGGGATTATTGTATATGTACATAACTAATATATAGCACTCCCTACTGCTCCTACCATACTGTAATTCAGATAATTTTTATTTTCAATTTCTGTAAACTTGATACCTACAAGTGCACTCTAAGTCACAAAGTCTCCCTCCCCTTACCTTAGGAGTGGGATATCCCCCTCTGCAACAATAATAAAAATACAATTATGGAAAAGTTAAAGTTCTTAGAGACAGTGACAGTGAATGAGTTCAAGGCTCAAAAGGGAGTAAGTAAGATTGAAGTAAAGCAGAATCCTCATACAGGGAAGTGCTTCTTTGTTTATGGCTGTGAAACCGGAGCAGTAAGTGACAAGTTCCTTAATGGGGAGGTTACCAATCCTGTTATCTCTCAAGTATGTTCACCTGATACAGGTGACATGTTTTATATGCTGCATCAGAGAGGTGAAGGTGGAGCTATGACACTGGCAACTCTATGATGGGTGTCAATGTTGACCTCAAGGAGGCAAGTTTATTAGGACTTGCTTCCTTTTTTCTTTATAGACTGTGTATAACAATTAACCCTATTCAGATATGTTGAACTTAAGAGTTTCATCCAAGAAGCAGGCTAAAATTAAGCTTGCTTTACAAGGTTGTGCAGGTAGTGGAAAGACCTATTCTGCATTACTTTTAGCTTATGGTTTATGCAATGACTGGACTAAGATAGCCATCATTGACAGTGAACATGGAAGTGCAGACCTTTATGCTCACTTAGGTGCTTATAATGTATTAAGTCTAAGTGATAATTTTACACCTGAAACATACATGGAAGCCATTGGTATATGTGAAGGTGCAGGCATGGAAGTTATCATCATTGACAGCATCTCACAGTGCTGGGATAACTTGCTTGAATACCATGCAGGTCTACAAGGTAACAGCTTCACTAATTGGCAGAAGGTGACACCTAGAATCAATGCTTTCATGCAGAAAGTATTGCAGTCTGGAAGCCATGTTATATGCACTATGAGATGCAAACAGGACTATGTTCTAAGTGAGAAGAATGGTAAGATGATACCAGAGAAAGTAGGACTTAAAGCAGTCATGAGGGATGGTATTGATTATGAGTTTACCATAGTCTTTGACATCAACATGAAGCACCAGACTATTGCATCTAAAGACAGGACAAACCTGTTCATAGGTAAGCCAGACTTTACCATTACACCTGCTACAGGACAGATCATATTAGATTGGTGTAATGATGGTGTCAATCTGGAGATGATAAGAAGTAAGATTAACAGCAGCAAGACCATTGAAGAACTGACTGCTATTTACCATCAATATCCTGAATGGTATCAACAGTTAACATCAGACTTCATGCAGAAGAAAGCAGCACTTCAGGTACAAAAGAATCAACCAACTATTAACTATACCCCTAATTACATTAGATATGGAAACAATGCAGTTGCAACCAGTCAGAGCTAATCTGATATACCCTAATAGAAATAAGGCGGATAACCCTTATATTCAAACAGTTGAGTCAATAGAAATCATTAGCACAGGCATTGTATCAACAAATCCTGTGAAAGCTGATTCCATAAGCACCAGAGAAGGCAATAAGTTACCTTTTATTGAAGCTAATACAAAGGAAGTCACTATGCAGTACCTCAAGGAAGAATGTATTACACCTGTGTTCTCTAAAGATAATGAGGTTACTATATCACACTCCAGTTTCATTGAAACTGTATGGGATGCAGCTAATAAGGTGTTCTCCAATGAGAGAATAGAAGAACCTGCCATCAGGGTAAGCCATGTAATCAAAGGCAGAATACCGGAAGCTATTCATAAACCAGTGAATCAACTACTGGAATCTGATAAAACCATCTACTTTGAGAGAATGATGTTCTGCTTTGAGATACCTACTATATATGAGGATATTGCAGGTAACAGACTGAATTTAACCATAGGTGGAGTTAGAGCTTATAACCATGAGAACCTCTACAGCAAGAAGGGTGTAGAGAAGTTCAAGGTATTCATTGGCTTCAAGAACTTAGTCTGCTGTAACATGTGTGTATCAACAGATGGTTACAGGTCAGAATTAAAGGTTATGAGTACAACTGAACTATTGAATGCAGTGATGAGGCTGTTCCAAGAGTACAATATAACCCAACACTTGTATTATATGTCAGCCTACAAGGATAGCTATATGAGAGAGTCCCAATTTGCCCAGTTCTTAGGTAGATGCAGATTATATCAGTACCTACCTGTAGACCAGAAGAAGAAGTTACCACAGATGCTGATGACTGATACCCAGATAGGATTAGTTACCAAAGCATATTATAATGATGATAACTTTAGTACCCTTTTGGACAGCAGGGAAATCAGCATGTGGAATGTGTACAACTTACTAACTGGAGCTAATAAAAGTAGCTACATTGATAACTTCTTGGACAGGTCACTTAATGCCACCCAATTGGCAGAAGGACTTAATAAGGCTTTATATGGTGAAAGTGAATATAGTTGGTTCATTAATTAGTGTATCTTATGGACAGTATAATGAATGTAGCAGAGGTTCAATTGAGCTATAAAAGTAATGTCAAATCATCAACTAGATACAAGATAAATAGTTCACAGGATACCTATGAACTATTGATAAAGTGCTTCCCTGATGACACTATAGAATACAAGGAAAGCTTTAAAGTGGTACTGCTTAATCAGTCTAACAAAGTACTGGGTATAGTACCTATTTCAGAAGGTGGAATATCTGCAACTTATGTAGATGTAAGGTTGATATTACAAGCTGCCTTACTGGCTAATGCAACACAGGTAATATTGGCACATAATCACCCTTCTGGAAGCATGAAACCCAGTACTTTGGATGATGTTTTGACTGAAAAGGTCAAGAAGGCAGCAGAACTCATGGAGATTCATATAGCAGACCATATAATCTTAAGTCCAGAGAAGGAGTACTATTCCTATCATGATGAAGGAAAACTATAAATACTTAACCTTCTAAGGTCTACATTACCCTACCTTCTATTAAATCCATCTCCCTCTGCTGTTATTATACCATTATGATGGGAAATTTTGAAAATCTCACTTTCTTACATGTTATATATACAAAGTAAGTGATGCAGAATGGCAAATCAGAGGACAGTTTAATAGAAGTTGACTGCCTCTTCTAATATAGGTTGATGGTATTTGATTACAGGATAGAGGGAAGTGCTGCTATAATAACTTAACCACTTGAGGTTCGGTGAAGTATGTAAACATGAATTGTAGCAATAGTTAGTAAGTTAGACTAAATTAAATGTTGATTGAATTATGTGTGAGATTATCTTGATTCTGGTAGGGTTTGTCCTCACCAGTATGATACTTAAGGATTAAGAGGTTATATGCCTCTTACTATGTGATTTTATTGTTGTTGATAGCCCTAGTTCTGTAATGGACTGGGGCTTTAACTAGTGTATATATGACAGCATTGGATATGATATTACAGTGGCTAATATTGATAGTTACTGGTGCTCTATTTATCAATTTAGCATATAGAAAGTAAATAATTAAGCTTACCTTTGTACAATAAGGATATAGCCTGCACCTATGGTACTAATATGCTTTGAAACCTATTAAATTATGGCAGTCAAATGATGAAGTATTACTGGAAAGTTCTATCTTTGCAACAGTATTAATTAAATGACAACTAATGAAATAGAAGTTTAACAAGACATATTAGAAAAGAAGTGTTTGCTTCTTACTTGTGACAGTCCTAAAATTACCACCTTGAAGACTAACAATCACAGCAGTAAGTAGTGGATACTCATACCATTAGGTGTGGGCTTCCCTTATATTGTGTGATTGTAGGTATGTGGTAATACCTTGGACTCCCAATAAGGTTAGGCTCACACTTTCTTTTTGTAGTATGCTACAAAAGGAAATTTATTATGGAAAGAATTTTGATTACAGAAGAGTTAACAGCCTTTCTTAACTCTATGCCAGTAGTGAATGTTGATAATATTCCAATAACACATTCACTAATTATTCGAGATTTGTCAGAACTATCACTTGCAAACGATGAAAGTAATCCAACTCATAATAGTTACATAGCTATTACTAAAACTGGCTATGGTTATCCTTTTACTTGCAATATCAATCAAATTAATCAAATGCTATCTTTTATTATAGATGACATAAATCAAAGAATAAATGAAAAATTATAGTTCCTATTTATTATTAATATGGTGTACTTTAGTACTATGTTCATGTAGTCAAGTCCCCACAAATTTATATCCTATATATAAAAATGGAAAATATGGATACATTGATAGCTTAGGTAATGAAGTTATAAAGCCACAATACTTATATGCCTCATATTTTAATGAAGGAATAGCATTAATTATTGTTGATACCACTTGTGTTATACTTTCCGATACTCTCACGAGTAAGAAGGCTTCATCATTTATTAATCTACTATCTGAACAAAAGAAGATTAGATACAAATATGGATATATCTCATTAGATAATAAATTAGCTATTGACACAACTCTAATTTATGAATTTGAAAATATTGAGAATGATTGGAATAGTATAAAAGAACTAATATCAAAAGGTAAACAACTAAATTTACAATGGTTAAGCTGTTCTGATGATAGGATTTTATACCAAGACAGCATAACGAAATTATTTGGTTATATGAATTCTAAAGGAGAAACTATTATCACTCCCCAATACAAGGATGGATATCAATTTACTGAAGGATTAGCCGCTGTTCAGGTTTTAAATAAAGGTCTAAGAGATTCACCTAAATGGGGATATATTGATATTAATGGTAATCTTGTTATTGAAAGTAAATACTCTTCTGCATCCACTTTTAGAGAAAGTAAGGCTATTGTTGAATTCAGAGAGATGAAAAGGAGAGATGATGGCAAATTTAGTTTTACTAAGTCTTCCATTATCATCAATAAATCAGGTAAAATTATAGGTACTCCCTTCAACATGACTACAACAATTTATCCCTATAATGATGGAATTGCTTGTACTTATAATCATCTTGGAAAACTAAATTTAGGTTATAATTTCATTGACGAGAATGGCAACTATCTAATAGATGGCACATTAATAGATATAACAAGATTTGGCAATGGTTATGCAGGAGTAAAAATAGATAGTACTAATTGGGTATTTGTTGATAAAAGAATGAATATTATATCAGAAGAATATGAAGAAGTAAAACCATTTAACGAGAACTATGCGGCTATTAAAAAAGACAATCTTTGGGGGTATATAGATACTACCTTTCAGGTAAAGATTCCATGTAAATATGACAATTGCTCTTCCTTCAAAAAAGGATTGGCTTCCTTCGAAATTAAAAGAGAAGCATTAATGATTGAAGGATATATCAATAAGAGAGGAGAAGTCGTTTGGCAGAAAGAATATTCCAACTGGGACTAACATTATGTACTCTATAATAAATGGTTTAAATAAAGTACAACTTCCTATTATCCATGTGAAAATAGAAAATAAATACCTTTGTTTCATCTTGGATACTGGAAGCACCTGTAGCCTGATAGACAGTACTGTAGTAGAATATTTCAAGGATATAGTAGAACCAGTTGGTGACTATTATATCAGTGGAATAGAAGGAACTAAGCATAAGGTAGATATGGTTGCTCTACCTTTCACTTTTGAAGGTCAGGTTTATAAGCCCAAGTTCTGTGTAAGACCCTTACTTGATACCTTTAAAGGCATTGAAGATGAAAGTGGCATACAGGTACATGGCTTGCTTGGAACTGACTTTCTACTGGAGAACAAGTGGGTGATTAATTTCAACAAACTAATAGTAAGCAATTATGAATAAAATAAGAAAAACAATACTCCTTATAATATTAGCAATAGGATTTGTAGTAACAGCAATTATACTATATAACCATCAGGGGTCATCAGATACTCAAAATTATATAGCTAAAATAGTACCTCTTGAAATAAAGTATATAGTAGATCTAAGTTCTGTTGAAAATAAAGGGTATAAACTCTCATATATGGATTATAAAAGTCCTGAACTTACAGCTAGAGTTATTATAGATAATGCCAGAGATTATATAATGCTATTTATGGAAAAGAATAACTATGATGAGGGTGACTTTCATCCAAAAGTATCACTATTTAATGAGTATTCTCCAGTGCTTATAATAACAAGAGACAACAAGGTGTATCTTAAAATGAAGAAAAAAGAATAATTATGAAAGCAATAAGACTTATGTTATGGTTATCCTTACCATTATAGCTACATCTCATCTATAGAGAAGGTGTTCTAAATAAATAGAAGTGTAATGTTGGATAAATCAGACTGATTTACTACATTTGCATCAACCACTTTAACAGATTAAAGTATGGAAAGAACCTATATTAATGAATTCCACAAGCAATGGATAGAGAGCACTCTCAAGTCAATAACCTCTTGGCAGAAGCAACCAATCTCATTAGAAGAGAAAAAGAAGCAACAGGAAATGTTGAACCAGCAGAAGGCTATAAGAGAAGGCAAATTGAAGAGCTAAAACTATTTGCTACTCAACATAACTTATGGATTAACATTAACTCTCTCCCTTTATCTTACCTTAGTAAAGGGGGAGAAAATGAAGTATTCACAGGGCATGAAGATGTTGTATTCAAATTAAACAACTTTGAGTATGCAGGTGAAGACCTTGAGAACTTCTTCATTAGGATAGAAGCTCATAACCTATTCTTTAGCAATGTCACTTATCAGATGATTGGCTTTGCTTATAACAGTCAATATGAGTTTTGTGCTGTGTTAGTTCAACCTTATGTCAGAGCTAAAAGAGAAGCTACAGAGGAAGAAATAGCAGAACACATGCAAGCATTAGGCTTTGAAATGGTCTATGAGGATGAATATCACAATGCAGAATATGAGGTTTTTGATGCAGTACCTAATAATGTGCTGTATGGTATTGATGATAAACTCTACTTCATTGATACACAAATCAGATTTAGACCTATTGAGATAACACTTTAAACTGATTTAGTTATGAAACAAAAGGAAGAAACTTAGCACACTCCAAGTGCTATTAGTAGTATGATACTAGCATAGTAGTAATGCAAGAAGAGTTCAACTACAACATAAAGTTAGAGATTGTTTGGAGAACCAAACATATTCACTATATTTGCATCAATCATTAAAATCAAAAGTAATGAAGAAAGCACCTTAGAGTTTAACAGTGATTAGCAGGTAAACCTGTTACACTGACACCATATAAAATGGTGGAGAAGCTAGCCAAATTAGTAGCAATACTATCATGTTGACTAATAGTTGACTAATGAGCTAGCAAGGAGATATTTAACTTGCTGACAGTTGAGACCACTATAAGGCTACTCGTTAAAGATTGTGGTTCTGAATGTCGCCGGTTCGAGTCCGGTCTTCCACCCAACAAAAACCCTTGTAAGTTAAATACTTATGAGGGTTTTCTGCTTTCAGGAAATAGGCATCTTAGAGAGCAAATCATGCTAAATCCTACCTAATATTCCTTGTTGTTGGTCTATTGTTGACCCCCAATTAAGTAAGTTAAAATGCTAACAAATAATACATAAATCTTTCCGTTTAACCCATAAACCAAATATATTCTCTATATTTGTGTAGCATTTGCATTAAAAGAACATAGTATATCATGGAAAATGAAAAGAAATTAACCCGCTCTTCCAATCGAATGATTGCAGGTGTATGTGCCGGAATAGCCGAATATTTCGGATGGGATGCTACTTTATTGAGAATAGTATATATATTGGCTACATTCTTCACTGCTTTCGCCGGAGTGATTATATATATTATCTTGTGGATTGTCATGCCGGGAAGAAAACCTTCAGACGGATATGAAGACCGCATGAATCAACGCCTACATTGATATGAAAATCAAGAATATCGACCATATCGTCATACCGGTGTCCGATATAGATAAAAGCCTACATTTCTACACAGAAGTCCTGGGAATGGAAGCCGATACAAGCAACCAACGCTTTGCCGTCAAGTTCGGTAATCAGAAAATCAATCTTCACGTAGGAAAAGCACAGTTCCTTCCTACTGCCAAGCATCCTGCTTTCGGAAGTGCGGACATCTGTTTACTTACAGAAGGAAACATAGAGGAAATAAAAGTCGAAGTAGAATCCAAAGGAATAGAAATAGAAGTCGGTATAGTCCAGCGTCAAGGTGCGCAGGGTGCCATCCGGAGTATTTATTTCAGAGATCCGGATGGTAATCTGATAGAAGTAAGTACATTAATATAATTCCAGCCCGAACTCATCTTTCAGTTGCATCAATGCCTGATTCTTTTGAGCCATCATCTGGAATTTCTCGACACGTCCCACAGGACGTACTGTTTCTGTTGCCTCACTTACCCGCACTGTCATCATCACTTTACTGTTCTTCAGTCTGCCGCGAAGATAATCCTGCAATTCGGGAATCAAAGCTGTAAAATCCTTTGCAGCAAACTCATTATCAACCACCACTTCAAAAGTAGTTGAGTTGTTAAGCAACGCCGGACGGAGCATCTGCATACGTTTTGCAAGAGCATCCTGTTCTTTCGGCAACTGGCCGGCATACTCCTGCCAATAATAATTCAAATCCCGGTCATTGAACATAAAATCCTCTTCCGGTTGTTGCACCTTAGGAACATAAGTTGTAGCCGCATTCTGCGATACTTGGTCACGCTGCGGATTCTTGATAGATACCCCCAAGCTGGACATCTTCATCACGGGAATTTTTCGTTCTTCCTTGGCAGTCTGAGCAACTCCCGCTCCTTGTGACGGAGCAGACGAAGCCGCACCAGGAGAAGCCGGTGCTCCCGGTTGCACAGCCGCAGAAGCCTGCGGATGCTGGGCAGTAGTGCCATTAGCAGCCTGTGTTGTAACTGAAGACGGAGACGAATGAACTGGAGCCTGCTGAACCTGAGTGCCAGAAGCTACCTGCGGCTGCTGTGCTGCGGCAGGCTGAGTGAATACGGGTTTTATAGTCTTCTTAGGGCCACGCCCACCACTCACGTCATCCCCCTCGGTGGTAAGCTGTGCAACCTGTATCAAGGTCAGTTCTACCAGCAAACGCTTATTTTTGCTGATGCGGTAATTCAAATCGCACTCATTACACAGCTTCATAGCCCGGTACAAGAAAGGTAACGGACATTTCTGCGCCTGTTCCTGATAACGTTGGCGTATGCTCGCTCCCACTTCCAGTAAAGGCAATGTCACCGGGTCTTTCCCGACCAACAAGTCACGGAAATGAGACGACAATCCGGTAATAAAGTGACTTCCGTCAAAACCTTTATTCAATATATCATTGAAAAGCAACAATGCGTCGCTCACCTTGTTTTCGAGGAAGCAATCCGTCAGACGGAAATAATATTCATAATCAAGTACGTTCAGATTATCAATCACACTCTTATAGGTGATATTTCCTCCGGTGAAACTAACCACCTGATCGAAGATAGACAATGCATCACGCATACCACCGTCCGCCTTCATGGCTATCACGTTCAGCGCTTCCGGCTCTGCCGTGATTCCTTCTTTCGAAGCAACATACGACAGATGATTCACCGTATCTTCCACGCTTATCCGGTTAAAGTCATAAATCTGACAACGTGAAAGAATGGTAGGAAGAATCTTATGCTTCTCCGTCGTAGCCAGAATAAAAATCGCATGACGGGGAGGTTCTTCCAGCGTTTTCAGGAACGCATTGAAAGCAGATGCCGAGAGCATGTGCACCTCGTCGATGATATATACCTTATACTTACCAATCTGTGGCGGGATACGCACTTGCTCCACCAACTGGCGAATGTCATCCACCGAGTTATTAGAAGCAGCATCGAGTTCGTGAATATTATATGACCGCTGTTCGTTGAAAGCTACACATGACTCACACTGATTGCAAGCCTCTCCGTCAGCGGTAGGCGTCATACAATTAATGGTTTTGGCAAAGATACGCGCGCAAGTCGTTTTTCCTACCCCGCGCGGTCCGCAAAACAAATAAGCATGAGCCAGTTTTTGGGTAGCAATTGCATTTTTCAGCGTAGTAGTCAACGCCCGCTGTCCCACCACCGATTCGAACGTGGACGGACGGTATTTACGGGCTGAAACAATATAGTTTTCCATATCCGGGATTCTCTCTGTTTTTGAAATTTCGCTTATTCTGCAAATGTACACAAAAAAAGTGATAAGTAATAAGGGATAAAGAGAGAAGTTTTGAAGCCGAAGCGATAAGTTTTTAAGTTATTAGTTTTATCTTTGCAGATATTAAAAGGAGAAATTATGGGTAAACTAATCAGTATCTGGAGTTTCATATGCAGACGCAAGTACCTCATTACGGTCGTTGCATTTGCTGTTATCATTGGCTTTCTGGACGAGAACAGCCTGGTTCGTCGTTTCGGATATGAACGGGAAATCAGCCAGTTGAAAGAAGAGATAGAAAAGTACCGGGCAGATTACGAAGAGAACACCAAACGTCTCAACGAAATAAGTACCAATCCGGACGCCATCGAACAGATCGCCCGTGAAAAGTATCTGATGAAGAAACCCAACGAAGATATTTACGTTTTTGAAGATTAAAGAATGAAACAATTAGTACCCGCCCTTTTCACCGCAGGCGCCATAATGGCTCTCACCGGAGCAGCTGTGTTTATTACCGGATGGATATACGCTCCTTACATATATACTGTTGGAGCCGGATGTATCGCATTGGCACAAGTGAACACACCCGTCAAAGGAAAGAGCAAAACATTGAAACGCCTGCGTATTCAGCAGATATTCGGCGCACTGGCACTTATCCTGACCGGAGCCTTTATGTTTACCACACGAGGCAATGAATGGATTGCCTGCCTCACAGTTGCTGCCATCCTCGAACTTTACACCGCTTTCCGTATTCCACAGGAAGAAGAAAAAGAAAGGTCATAAAAAAAGCCCGTTCATAGCTTTTCAGTCTTGAACAGGCATCACTTTTTTTAATTCGATACTGTTCCGTCCTTTTATAAAGAACGGAACAGTTTTATATCATTTATTTCTTCACAGGTGAATATCTTGCATTCAACCCGTCAACAATTTCTTTTGTAATATTGAAAGTGCTGTCAGCATAAAGCAGGTTATCGAAACCAGTGTTGCTGAAGATCAGGCTATATCCGTGAGTCTTATTATATTCTTTCAGGAAAGCGTTGATAGAATCGCGGAACTGCAAGCTATTCTTGTTGTTCTCTTCCATCAAACCATTCTGAAGTTTGTTGCTCAACTCTTGCAAATCTTGTTCCAACTTCACCAGACGGTTGTACTCTTGCTGCGCTCTATCTTGTGACAGGAAAGCATTGTTTTCAACTTTCTTCTGAAAATCTTGCTTTTCCTTGTTCAAAGAGGTAGCCTTCTGATTCAATGTCATACGAACGTTTTCGCTCTTCTTTACCATCGCCTCATTCAAGTCAATACAGAAATTGTATTTGGCAAGCAGCGTATCTATTTCAACATAGGCAATTTTCATTCCTGACAGTTCGGCATTAGCCTGAGCCGGAGCATTGGTAGTTTGATTGTCAGTTTTGCCAGCACATTGTGAAAATAAAACGATAAACGCAAGAGCAGCCAAACCGTTCATGAGGTAGTTCATTCTATTCATAATTAATAAGTATTGTTTTTAATAAATTTAATTCATACTATCGTTCAAGGCTTTTTCCAACTCGTTAATAGAAAAACGCGGCTTCTTTTGTGCTTCGCGATCTTGCGACTGTGCGCATCCGATTCCTTTCTGACGCAACGCTTTATTCCCACTCACGTGACCATTCGGGAACTTCCCACCCTTCGTAAAGAATACTTTCACCCCTAATAATACCAGGGAAATAGCAACTATTAACAAAGTTATCAGTATAGTCTCAACCATTTCTATTAATTTTGTGAGTGCAAAGATAGGCTTTAATGAGATATGAGTTCAGATAAGTCAATCAAATTAACCATATTTAGCAATAGAAGAAGCGAAAACAACCCTTCTATTCCTATTATAAAATAGAAACAGCATGGAAAAAAAAGACTTAAAGCCGGCTGGCGTATTCAAGTATTTCGAAGAAATCTGCCAAGTGCCACGCCCTTCGAAGAAGGAAGAGAAAATGATTGCCTACCTGAAGGCATTCGGAGCAAAACATAATCTGGAAACCAAGGTGGACGAAGCCGGCAATGTATTGATTAAAAAGCCCGCTACTCCGGGAAAAGAAAATCTTCAAACCGTCGTTCTGCAATCGCATATCGACATGGTGTGCGAAAAGAATAACGATGTTCAACACGACTTCCTCACCGATCCCATCGAAACGGAAATTGACGGTGAATGGCTGAAAGCCAAAGGCACAACCCTCGGAGCCGACAACGGTATCGGTGTAGCTACCGAGCTGGCTATCCTGGCTGACGACAGCATTGAGCACGGTCCGCTGGAATGCCTGTTTACCGTAGACGAAGAAACCGGACTGACCGGAGCTTTTGCCCTACAAGAAGGTTTTATGAGCGGTGACATCCTTCTGAACCTTGATTCGGAAGATGAAGGAGAAATCTTTATCGGATGTGCCGGAGGTATTGACTCCGTTGCAGAATTTACGTATAAAGAGGTAGAAGTTCCCGCCGGATATTTCTTCTTCAAGGTGGAAGTGAAAGGTTTGAAAGGCGGTCACTCCGGTGGTGACATTCATTTGGGACGGGGCAATGCCAACAAAATACTGAACCGTTTTCTTTCACGCATGGCTGGCAGACATGATCTGTACCTTTGTGAAATCAACGGAGGTAATCTGCGTAACGCTATTCCCCGCGAGGCTTATGCAATTTGTGCAGTTCCCGAAGATGCCAAGCATGATGTCCGCACCGAACTGAATATTTTCACCAGCGAAATGGAAGACGAATTATCTGTTGTAGAACCTGACTTAAAGTTGGTACTCGAATCGGAAGCTCCCCGTAAGATAGCTATCGACCAGGATACCACTACCCGCTTATTAAAAGCTCTGTATGCAGCTCCTCACGGTGTATATGCTATGAGCCAGGATATTCCCGGACTGGTGGAAACGTCTACCAATCTGGCATCTGTCAAGATGAAACCGAATCATATCATCCGTATTGAAACCAGTCAGCGAAGCTCGATACTATCCGCACGCAACGATATGGCGAACACGGTTAGGGCCGTATTCCAACTGGCAGGAGCTAATGTTACGTTCGGTGAAGGTTATCCGGGATGGAAACCGAATCCGCACTCGGCTATCCTCGAAGTGGCAGTCGAATCTTACAAGCGTCTATTTGGTGTAGATGCGAAAGTTAAAGCCATCCATGCAGGATTGGAATGTGGTCTGTTCCTTGATAAATATCCAACGCTGGATATGATCTCTTTCGGACCGACACTGACAGGTGTTCATTCTCCTGACGAACGAATGCTTATTCCTACTGTAGAAAAGTTCTGGAAACACCTGTTGGACATCCTGGCACATGTACCTGCCAAGAAGTAGCGGGCAAATAAGTCAACATAAAGAAGAGTATGGTAACAGTCAAAAAAGAATAGCTGTTATCGTACTCTTTTTTACTATGATTTTATCAGGTGTAAGTTTCCTCGCTCCTTCCAATATCATTGCACAAGAGGTTCACGGCAGACAAGCCTCCTCTCAACAAGAAAGAATCTCTTTCCGTGTTGTAAGTTGGAACATAGAAAACCTGTTCGACACACACCACGACAGTCTGAAGAACGATCATGAATATCTTCCCGATGCGATACGTCATTGGAATTATAGCAGATATAAGAAAAAACTGGCTGATGTTGCCCGTGTAATTACTGCTATTGGCGAATGGAATCCTCCCGCATTAGTTGGATTATGTGAAGTAGAAAATGATACAGTGCTTCGTGACCTTACCCGTCGTTCTCCTTTAAAAGAGCTCAGCTATCGTTATGTAATGACCAACTCCCCTGATTTAAGAGGAATTGACGTAGCCTTGCTTTATCAACGGGATCTATTCAAACTATTATCTTCCCGTTCCATCTCCATTCCTCCGTTTAAGCAGCACCGTCCGACAAGAGATTTGCTACACGTCAGCGGGCTTCTACTGGCGGGAGATACACTCGACGTATTTGTCTGCCACTTCCCCAGCCGTTCGGGTGGAGCCAAAGAATCGGAACCTTATCGTTTATATGTAGCTCACATACTGCGTACGGAAGTCGATAGCATTATGAATATTCGTTCTCATCCGCAAGCCATTATCATGGGGGATTTCAACGATTACCCGACGAATCAGTCCATTCTGAAAATACTGAAAGCCGAAGCGCCTCCTGTTAAAACCAATGACCTAGCTTCAACAACCGACTCCGCCAACGCCTCAACAGTTACCCCCTCCTCACTAAAACTATATCATCTACTTGCCCGAAAAGCAAAATCAAAAAACTTCGGTTCTTACAAATTTCGTGGTGAATGGGGATTACTCGACCACTTGATTGTATCAGGCACGCTATTAAATCAATCAAATCACTTTTTCACTAGCGAAGAAAAAGCAAATGTATGCCTTCTCCCTTTTTTACTGAAAGACGACGAAAAATATGGTGACAAAGAACCTTTCCGCACTTATAAGGGAATGAAATATCAAGGAGGCATCAGTGACCATCTTCCTATCTACACAGACTTTGAATTGATTGTATATTAATTATGGCAAACGATAGTAGCCAATATTATCAGGTTATTACAAATAAAGATAGTCAACCATTATCAGAGGGCAGTAATCACTAAAGTTACACTGCATTGTTTATTATAACTAAAAGTTATACCGGAGGATTTTCCTCCGATATTAATTGGTTGCTAAGATAGCAAATTATTTGCACATATACAACTATTATTTCTTGGTTAAGCCGCGAAATAATGTTACTCCACCCCAAATTATTAGACAAATAATTAATGGTATTGACATTCTTTGCTCTTTTCTTATTTTTTCATGGCTTTTACTTCTAAAGTTTCCCCTGAACCATCCACAGTCATAGATAGTTCTGCAATATTATTTGATAATGATTTAACTTCATACCGTAGATACTCTTTCCCATTTACATAGGTAATAATTGTTTTTCCTTTTGCAGTGTAAGTTCCAGACCCATTTCCAAAATATCCTCTACCAGAATAAGTTCCGTCTGAATTAAACTTAATAGAAAAAGCAAATTTTGTATATGGATATTCAGTTATATTTACCCAACCTCCATTAACATTGATGCTAATACCTTCCCATGAACCATAAAGAGTGTCCATTGGATAATCAAAATCATCATCATCGCTTGAACACGCAGAGAACGTTAAAAACATAGCTGTAAGCAACAGCGTCATACTTAAAAACTTTTTCATAACTTTTTCTTTTTATAGTTAAACATAAAGTGAATAAATCCCTATCCAATTCAGCAATAACCATACGCAAAGTCACAAAAAAAAAGACGTAGTGCTACTGCCATACGTCATCAAGGCTCACCACAAGCCCACTTACTCAATGGCAGCGCACCACGTCAGTATATGACGAAGTACACTTTACCCAACGAGTAAGTTCTCTGATAGCCTTAGTTCTGTTATCCGAGGTGGTGATTCTGATGACGATTAGGCTACACTATTTCTTCCAAAAAATTGGATTTCTCCCCAATTTTTCGTATCTTTAGTGCAAAGATAAGGATTTATTGGTAATTATGTAGTTGGCGATCGCCAATTTTTATTAATGAACGATACATCTTTCGATTTAATTGTTTTAATTTGCAGAAAAAAAGGAGGAAATATGAGAGTTACTTCCAGTTTACAAAAAATAGATTCCGTAATGTTATCAAATTATATATTGAAACATTATGGTCCTATGTCGCATTTGAAATTACAAAAACTATTATTTTATTGCGACGCATATCATCTTTCTTATTTCGATAAAGAACTTATTAGTGATAAATTTGAAGCATGGGTACATGGTCCTGTTAGTCGTAAGGTTTTTGATTCACTTAAAGATAAATCATTATTATATAGTGATATTGAATATATTAATAATGGCGAAGATGTAGACAAAGAATTTACATCATTGTCATCTCTTCAACAAGAACTTTTAAAGGATATTTTGTCTAATCTATCAACGTGGACCGGAACAGAATTAGAAGCATCTACTCATAGTGAAAAACCGTGGCTTGAAGCTAGAATTGGTTATGGAGAAGCTGACCGATGCCATGTACTAATATCAAAAGATACAACTCGTGTTTTCTATAAGAAAGATTTACATGGTTAATTTTCGCAAGGATAAAAAAACATTATTAAATAAGGAAAAGATTAGCGTACAAGACACAACTAAAACGCAAAATTTTAAAATCTCTTTTCAATATTTAGATACTTCACAAAAGTATGCTTCATCATTTAAGGACTGGCAAAAAGCAGGGCTTTTAAGTTCTGCATTAAAGACCTTGCAAGGCTATTGTTGTTCACCTTTATTGGAACAAGTTGATGGGCAAAAATTTGCGATATACGGTTCTTTCCCTAAAAAAGAAAGAACTAAATTTGAATATCCCCAAGGCGTTCCAGAAGATGCTAAGTGGGCTAGGATTCATATACTTAATCGGACTGTAATAATTGGACATGTTGTCGGAGACACCTTTTATGTTGTATTTTTAGATAAAACGCACAAATTTTATCTAACAGGACGAGATGTTAATAAGAAATAATTTTGTTAGGGTATAAAATATGTCCTTTTTACTCTTTTTCAGGATTTTTCTTGCTCATTTCTAACAGCATCTCGTTTAGCGTTTCTTCGGGTATAGTGAGGACGAAGCCTTGTATCTCGTAGATAGGCTTCCTCTTTTTCTTCTCCTTCTTAGGTTTATCTTTCTTTATGTCTTTATTATTTGCCATAATATCTAAGCTGCTGCATATTGCAAAAGTAATTCAATTCTCTCATATTTGCTAATTTTTCGGGTGTTAAATCTGAAAACAAATTCGTCAACGTATCTTTGTAGATACTTCTTGCTGATATGGATATATGTTCCTTTTATAGTTCGTTTAAATACCGACCAAGCGTTTTCTATTCTGTTAGTTGTGATTTCGATTATCTCTCCATCATCAGTAACTAGGATCATTCCGTAGAAATGTTTGCCGTGGTCTACAGACATTTGCGTGTATTTCTTCTCTAGTCCTTTGTAGCTCCAACCATCGGTATAAACTGAACTTCCTACATCAACATTCTTTTTCACAATCGGGACGAGCGTCTTTGCTTGGGTGTTAGGAACAACCTTAGCAAAAAGATTCCCACCTCTTTCAAGTATTCCGAATACAGGAACTTTATCCTTGTAGCTACGTCCTTGACATTTCTCTACTTTCTTATCTTTATGGCGATTAATATTCTTTCCACCTACAAATGTTTCGTCTATTTCGACTTCACCAGATAACTTCTGATTGTTTTCTTTAGCCATTGCAGTTCTTATTCTGTGAAGCATATACCACGCTGTTTTCTGTGGAATATCCAAATCATCTGCTAATTGGTATGAAGATATAGCGTTCTTACGGTTGGCAATCATAATAATAGCGTATAACCAATCTCTCATTCCTAACTTAGAGTTAGCGAAAAACGTACCAGTCCTATAAGTGAAGTACTTCCCGGTATTCTTGCACTTATATTTACCGTTCTTGCATTTGTACACTTTAGATGTTTCATCGAATGGCGAAACCACTCCATTTGCCCATCTTACACTCTCGTAGTATCTGATTGCGCTTTCTTCGTCCGGGAAAGAAGCTCTGAAATCTACGATGCTTTTTCTTTTCCTTCTCTTTTTCATAACGCTTATCTTTTATGTTGCTACAATATAGTAAAATAAACGAGATATGCAAATAAAAATATCATTTTTTGGACATCCTAAATATAACAAGTATATTTGTACAATCTTTAATTCTAAGTTTATGGGAAAGAATGAAAAAACATCGCCCAAAGTGGCTAGTATTGCATCTGAACTTTTAAGGAATCCTAAGACTCCTAAAAAGGTTAAGACGGTGGCGGCTTCTGCTCTGACTCAAACTGCTGACAAGAAAAAGAGCAAGAAGTAACATTTACAATGCAAGCTTTGGGTATTACCATAATTCCATTAGCTTGCATTGGTGTATTATCAGTTTCATCTGCGAAATTATGAGCTAATGAGATTATTTTGTCATTTTCATAAATTACTTTACCGACACTTTTAATAGTAAGAACAGAAGCAGAATAATTAGATATATCTCTCCATCCTGATTCTACTCCATAACTATCTTCCCATTCTATCATTAATATTTCTCCTATCCTATCCATGATTAGTATAACTAAAAGTTATGATAAATCAGCGTGGTGTAACTTTAGTGTTCACTGCCTATCAGAGAAGTACAAACGCCGCTACAGCATACTCTGACAAGAGACTATTCTCACTACGATGAGAAATATAACGCCTCATCATAGCTTCATAAATTAAATTATCAAACAAGAGTTCCGAACTTCTATTTCTCCATGTCCTCTATGATGCAAATGATGAATTAGTCCGAATACTGATAAACCTTCAAATCGAACTTCGGAACCATTGCCAGCAAATGGTCGAAGATATCCGACTGAATACGCTCGTATTCTTTCCAGACCTTATTGCGGGAGAAGAAATAAACCTGAATAGGTACTCCGTACATCGTAGCTTCTTTCTGACTGATAATCAAATCCAACTCCTGATTGACCACAGGCAGACTACACAAATAGCGTTCAATATATACCCTGTACACTTGAGAATTGGTAGGAACGACTCCTTCTTCCGGCTGATAATCCGCCATTAATGGAATTTCTTTCCGGTAACGGTCCAACATTTCCGGAGTACAGAATTGAAGTGTAGTCAAATCCAAAGTTATACTCTTCATCACCCGTCGTCCTCCCGACTGTGTCATTCCCCGCCAATTCTGAAAAGGACTGCTCACTAATGTATAAGGAGGAATAGTGGAAATGGTATTATCAAAATTCTGGATCTTGACTGTATTCAGCGTTATTTCCTGTACAATGCCATTTGCGTCACCGGAAGGAAGCGTCACCCAGTCCCCCGGACGAACCATATCGTTGGCAGAAAGCTGGATACCCGCCACAAAACCTAATATGGAATCTTTGAATACTAACATTAAAATAGCCGCTGAAGCGCCCAAGCCCGCAAACAAAGTAGCCGGAGACTTATTCACGATAATAGCAATGATTACAATCCCGCCAACAAAGAAAAGAAGCACCTGCAACACTTGGATAAAACCTTTCATCGGGCGGTCTTTCATCGACTCTCTTCCGTCATAGATATCCATTATCATCAACAGAATCCCATTTATAGCCAATAGTAAAGAGAAAATAATATAAATGACGCACGCCTTCTGGGAAATCAGCAACAGCTCTTTTCCACGGATAAAAGCCATCGGCAACAACGAATAAACCAGAAAAGCCGGGATGGTATGAATCAAATTATGAAATACCCTACGCTTCATCAACAATGTATTCCATTGATGAGGTTTACGTCTCGTATACTGTTTCATACCTCCAATAAGAATTGCCTGGCAAAGATAATTCAAAACGATAGCAACCACTATCATCAGTAAAGCCATAATAGTCTCATCAAAACGATCGGCAACTGCCGGATCTATTCCCCAATTAATGAGGGTTTTATTCATCCATTTTCCTAAATCTACTACTAACATAACTTCTGTCTTTTTTTATAAATAACAGTAAAATATTCATTTGGTTTAGAAAAAAAGAGACTAGTATCCGATTTATCAAGAATCAAGACACCGGTCTCCACTGCTACTCTCTAAGCATATCATTTTTCGATGAGGGCTCCATCAGGGAATCACCATCACCCCTATTTCATTCATATTTACTTTAGCAACGGTAGCATCAGGTGTAGTGGCCTCCAGTTTAATGAAACGTGCCTGTACTTTCTGACTGAAAGCAACCGTCTGTGGCAACGGATTATGCATAATATTGCTGAACTCTCCACTGGCAGGCACTTCTTTCCAGCTCTTACCATCCATGCTTACAAAGAATTGATAACGGAATGCCATCGTCGGCTTTGCCTCCGCTTTTGAAGGCGCGTACGTGAAACTGCTCAATGTTACCGTCTTCCCCAAATCAATCGTTAATGGAGAAGCAGCAACCTGTTTCCATCCGGAACGCGGCAAATTATTCCAGTCTTCTTTCGTTGTTTCTTCCTGCAAAGGTTCTGCATAATAAGCGGCAACCTGACTAACGTAAGCAGTCAACCGGCACTCGTCTATTCTCACCCGGAGCTTATTGGCATTAACTGCCGGAAAGCGCAACATACGTTTATATCCTATCGTCGTACCTTTTCCTACTTCTTTCCAGCCATTATCCATCAAGGCTTCCACAGTAAAAGCCTCTACCCTCTGCCCTTTCGTTATATCTTCCTGCAACATGACCAGATTGATTTCCGATTTGGACTTCAATGCATAGACAGCCTCACCGCCCGAAGTAGTGCTCCAGTATTTTCTTCCGTTTTTCACCCGGTTGTCAGCAAACGTTTGTTGCCGATAATCAGCAAACTCTTTCAACCGCTTGATATCAGCTTCATGAATCAGTCCCCTCCGGTCAGGTGGAATATTCAACAGGAGCACTGAATTATATCCTACCGACTGGAAATAAATATCTGATAAATGCTTCAAAGATTTCACTTTACCATCTTCCTCCGCATGATAGAACCATCCCGGACGGATAGATACGTCGACTTCCGAAGGATACCAGAATAATTCCGTAGCTTTCTCCAATATCTTACGACTTCCCAAATCCTCTGCTTTACTGAAAACACCCAAACGTTTGTTGTTCTCTTGTGAACGGGCATATATACCGGGAGTCAACACAGTTGCGTTCCATTCCGTTTCACGGCCTACTCCTTTCTCGTTTCCGACCCAGCGGACATCATCCCCCATAATTGCCATCACAGCTTTGGGTTGGAGGCGTTGGATGGTTTGGTAAAAAGCGTCCCAGTCATACACTTGCTTCTTTCCGTTCGGACCTTCTCCATTCGCCCCGTCGAACCAGACTTCATGTACTTCACCATAATTGGTGAGCAATTCCGTCAATTGCCGAATAAAAAAATCATTGTAACGGGGAGAGTCTCCATAACATTTCGCATTCCGGTCCCAGGGAGAAAGATATACTCCAAACTTCATATCATATTTGTCACAGGCAGCACGAAGTTCTTTCACTACATCGCCTTGTCCGTTTTTCCAGGGAGAAGAGGCCACGGAATGTTTGGTAGTAGCCGTTGGCCAAAGGCAGAAACCGTCGTGATGTTTTGCAGTCAGAAGCACCATTTTAAAGCCGGCTTCCTTGAGGGTACGTACCCATTGTTCAGCATCCAGTTCCGAAGGATTAAAGAGCGCGGGATCTTCTTTCCCGTCCCCCCATTCACGTCCGGTAAAGGTGTTGATACCAAAATGAAGGAAAGCTGTTAATTCCATTTGTTGCCAAGCGTATTGCTGTGGAGTAGGTACCAGACGCGCTGCCATATCAACTTTCTGTTCGATAGTTGCACTTTGAGGAAATTCAACATGCTTCACATAGTAATTTTCTTTTTTCTGCGCCTGCGCTCCACTCATGAGAGTAACAGACAATAAAAGAGAGGTTAGTAGTTTATTCATGGTCTATTAATTATTGCAATCGTACAAAGATAAAATAAAGGTGCAGATTTCACGATCCTCATGGAATATTTTCTTACGACATTCCATCCAATCAGTGTAACCCCCACCTTTATATATAATCTAAATAACCTATTGATTTAGTATCTATTTCACCGGATAAAGGGTAAATTCAAAACTCTGTTTCTTTAATGGAACCAAGTATTGCGGTAATACTCCGGGACCACAAGTAGCCGTTCCCACACCTGCCTGTTCAGCATCCAGATGCACTGTCAGCAATCCATCGCGTTCCAGTTCATTGATATGGCGGGCCTTCTCTAATAATACATCCGAAAAAGGAATGATACTAAACTGGAAAGCACGATCCGACTCAACAAAGATACCTTCGCCGGAAGTATCTCCCAACTTCACCCAACGTACATCGGTGCGGTTGCCTGTAGATTGCGGAGCAACATAATAGTGGAACATCCGTTCCGGTGTGGTCTGATATACACCGATTTTACCGGACTGATTGCGGTCAATATAGGTTTCATTATCTCCACGTCCCAAGTAAGAAACCTGATCGTAGGCGTTCGACACACGGAACGTCAATCCTAGGCGTGCCATTGATTTCACAATGGTCGTGTCGGGTTGGAAAGTTGTATGTACTTTCAGTGCACCGTTTCTATCCAGTGAATAAACAAAGTCAGCAATTCCTACCCTTTGCGTTTTTACATTTAGGATTTCTACACGGGCAGTGGTCGAAGTCTTACTTTCCTTCAATGACACTACTTTCTGGGTCAGACAATCCAATCCCGCATCACGCCACAAGCGTGCGCCGTTCTTATCCCGGTTGTCATTATCCGTTGCCGGGCGGTAAAGGCTCAATGTCAGCGGAGTAGCCAATAATTCTTTGCCGTTCAGGTTCAATGAAGTCAGTGCGCCAGTTTGCTTATCAACGGTGAAAGTCGTTTCACCTGCTTTGTGCAGACGGTAGCCTGTGTAGTTCTTATTACCGGCAAATACAAACTGGTCGTATGCCACCTCCCAATCCTTATCTATCATTGAAGAAGCTTCACGACGGGTCCAGCTGATATTCAAATAAGCCTCACGGACTGTATTCGGAAGTTTTACAGCACCCAAAGTAACATCAACAGTAGCGTGCGGTGCACAATCAACCGTTTTTGTACCTTCCGCCAAAATCTTGCCATTATCTGCCGTCACATTCCAGTTCAGTACATACTCATTCAAGTTAGAGAAATCATACCAGTTCTTGACACGGATAGTCAGATTCTTCTGATTCGCCAGCGTTACTTTTATGTTCTGATATACTTTCTTTACTTCGAGCAAATGCGGGTGCGGTTCACGGTTGGCGCCCACCAAACCGTTACAGCAGAAGTTTCCGAAACTTGGAATTCCTTCCGGTCCGTAATCACCGCCATACGTCCAGTACCATTTACCGTTCTTGTCTATTTCGCGGAATGACTGATCCACCCAGTCCCAAACGCAGCCACCTTGTGCCATCGGATTGTTTTCAAATACGTCCCAGTATTCTTTCAGTCCGCCGCAACTGTTGCCCATCGCATGAAGATATTCACAAAGAATGAAAGGGCGGTAGATGTCTTTCTCTTTTACGTATGCTTTGATATCGTCTACACTGCGGTACATACGACAGTAAATATCCGTATTATAGTTCAATTCGGCACGTTCATACTGTACAGGGCGAGTTTTCTCTACCGATTTCAGCCAGTCATAAGTACGTTCGAAGTTAATTCCGTTTCCTGCTTCATTTCCCAATGACCAGATAACGATAGCCGGGTGATTCTTAGAACGTTCATACATCCGGTGAGTACGATCCATGTGTGCAGTCAGCCAGGTACTATCCTTGGCTAGGGAAGCAGGACCATATCCCATTCCGTGAGATTCGATGTTTGCCTCATCAATCATGTACAAACCGTAACGGTCGCAAAGTTGATACCAGCAAGGATGCGTAGGATAATGCGAGTTACGCACCATGTTGATGTTGTGCTGCTTCATCAGTTTGATGTCCAGTTCCATCAGCTCCTTGCTCACGGTACGTCCCAGTTGAGAATGCTCGTGTCGGTTGGTTCCCTTCACCAATACCGGAACGCCGTTGATGCAGAAACGTCCGTCTTTGATTTCCGAGGTACGGAAACCGACTTCACAACCAGTCAGTTCGGTTACCTTGCCTTGTTCATCCTTCAGTTCGAGTATTAATGTGTAAAGATGAGGATGCTCTGCACTCCAAGCCTTTACATCGGGAATATTCTTTTCATCAAACGTGATAAAATTGCTCAATCCGCGGGATTTTATCCGGATAGCATCCTGCAGGACAGCTTTACCATTGGCGTCTTTCAGGGTATAAGCAATAGAAGTAGCTCCAGATATAGCAGAATGTCCCTCTACGGTCACTTCAAGTCCGAAAATACCATCTTTGTATTTCTCTTTTTCTAAAGAAGCATTCAGTTTATAATCCGCAATGTACTGTTTGGGAGTACTGTAAAGATACACGTCACGTTCGATACCACTCAAACGCCACATATCCTGACATTCCAGATAAGCACCCGAACTCCAGCGATACACTTCCAAAGCAACCACATTTTCGCCTTCATTGAGGACATCTGTAATATCCCATTCGGCAGCCGTCTTTGATCCCTGATTATATCCAAGTAATTTTCCATTCACCCATACATAATAGAAAGAAATGACTCCTTCACAACACAGTACTACCCTGCGTCCTTTCCAGTCGGCAGGCACTTTGAAGGTACGTCGGTAGGAGCCGACTTCATTCTCCGCATAAGGCACCAGCGGCGGATTCTTCTTGAAGTTGAACATTTTATCATCAAACTCATACGTTTCGTTGACATAGATAGCCGTGCCATACCCCTGGCGTTCCCAGTTACCGGGCACATTGATATCCGCCCATCCTCCTGTATAATAAGAAGGTTGGTAAAAGTCCTTCGGACGATTATCAGGATTCTTCACCCAATGGAATTTCCACTTTCCATTGAGACTCATATAAAAAGGAGACTGTTCATACCCTCCCGGCTTTTCAATGTCGGAAGCGTTGGCATAAGGCCATACGTATGTGTGAGGAGCGAGCTTGTTCAGTCCCACCGCATACTGGCTTTGCCATTCGGGCAACGGTTGTTGCTGCGCTAAAGTGAAAGTAGCAGTCAGTCCTGACAATAGAACTAAAAGAGTTCGTTTCTTTAAGCTAATATTCATAAGCATGTCATCATAATTGGTTTATATAATAAATTAGGCACAGATTAAGCTGATTGACGCTATTATTTTATATACTCATCATTCTAAAAACCGTGAAATTCGTGTAATCTGTCTCTAATAATATAAGATTATTCTGCAAGAGCACTTAATTGCTGTTTTTAACTATTTGATTACTATTCTATAATCACTTCATCAAAATAGACTCTCGCTTCCTGACCGGGACGGACATGCTCGTCGGGACATATCCCCGCACCTTCCGCCGTCACTCGGACATAACGGGCAGATACTCCGCCCATATCTATCGAATAGTCATTTCTAAAAGTTCCTTCCAGATAGATTTCTTCCGGAGAGAAGTTCAATTCTCCCATAGTATGGTAGGTTCGATTGTCATCGGAAACTTCTACGCGAATCATCTTCGGTTTATGTGCTCCCATTCCATAATTCGTAATGCAACCGATGGCAAATTTATTCAAAATCTCCCGCCCCTGCAAATCTATCGTGAAAGATATAGAATCATTTTGATTCCAGTTACACCATTCAAAATCAGTATATTTCAGGCTTCCCCGCAATCCGTTGACTAATAACATTTCGTTCTTCTTATTGCCAAGCAAAGGTTTTGCCGTAGCTTTGTTCCATGTGAGTTGCAACTCTAAAGTTTCTCCCATTTGCTTGCCGTTCATAAAGGTAGCGGCTTTCACCATTTGTGTCTTCGTCACACGGATAGGTCCGTCGTAACGATGAGAAGACATTGCCGGATTACTTCCGTTCAGTGTATAATGAATCTCTACATCCGGGCGGATACATTCCAAATTCACTTCCAAATGTCCGTCCACTGATGTCACCGTCTGTTGTATGTTATACATTGAACGGGCATAGACAATTCCTTTTTCCGCAATATGCGCGTTGTATGCGTCCATCCGCTTCAAGAATCCAGACCAGTCCTTCGTTCCTGCGGGCGTCCATGCCACTTCTGCTAAAGCGGCCAGGCGGGGAAACAAAAGATAATCCACATCTTCGGGTTTATTACAGAACTCTGTCCACATACAAGCCTGTACTCCCATTAACAAAGACTCATATTCCGGTTTCCAATCCTTCTGTACAGGTTCGTAATCGAAAACATCTTTCAGGGTATTGTTGCCAAAATAGGTTACCGGTTCAAACCATTGCGGTCCCTGATAACGAATCAAGTATAAGACACGCGCCGGAGTCATGATAAAACGATGTCCCTTTTCGGCAGCTTTCAGAGCAGCCGTACCCATTCCCTGCCAGCCTAGGATAATAGATTCTTCAGGAAGAAAAGAGCTGTTTGTCAACTCATCCCAGCCAATCACTTCACGACCTTTCTTACGCAGATAATCACTGATACGTTTCATGAAGTAACCCTGCAAATCTTCTTCATTGGCCAAACGCTGTTTTTTCATCCGTTTTTGGCAAAGCGGGCATTTCTCCCAGTTTGTCTTTCGCGCCTCATCTCCACCAACATGAATATAGCGAGAAGGGAAAAGCTCTAGAATTTCGTCAAAAACATCTTGCAAGAATGTAAATACGCTATCATTTCCCGCACAGTAGATAATCTCGGAATTTCGTCCTCCCAGTCCGGGAAGTACACCGACAAAGTCTTTCACAACCGGACAGGCAAGCTGGGGATAAGCAGCTAGAGCAGAGTTACTGTGCGCCGGTACATCTATTTCGGGAATGACTTCTATCTGTCTGTCGGCTGCATAAGCTACAATTTCCCGGATGTCCTCCTGCGTGTAGAAACCGCCTATCGGAGTAGGTTCTCCCCGTTCCGGGTTGCGACGTGAGTGGAAAGGCACATCTGTACGGTCTACTCTCCACGCTCCTATTTCCGTCAAACGGGGGTATTTCTTTATTTCAATCCGCCAGCCGTTATCGTCTGTCAGATGAAAATGAAGTTTGTTTATTTTCAGCATCGCCATACAGTCAATGATTCGCAGTACATTCTTTTTAGGGATAAAACAACGTACCGGATCCAACAGTAATCCGCGGAAACCGAAACGGGGTTCATCCTGAACCGTCATTGCCGGAACTCTCCAATCGACATTCCGGACCGGTTGTTCCGATTCTATGGCAGCCGGCAGAAGTTGGCGGATAGATTGCAGGGCATAGAAAAAGCCTTTTGTATCCGAAGCTTTAATGAGTATCTGTTCCGGCGTAATCTCCAGTAAGTAGGCTTCACTTTTTAAAGAAGAATCCGTCACAAAACGGACTTGTCCCTCTTCACGCCCGACATTCAAAGCAGGAGTTATTCCGGCAGCACGAGTAAACAAGTCAATAAAATTGCGAGCAATCACGGCTTGTTCCTGACTTTCTACCGCAAACACCGTTTGGGCTGAAAAGGTGAAGTTACCACGGCCCGGCACAATCTGTGTCGGGCGTGGTACTATTGAAATTAAAGGGGATGTTAAGTTATCAGCCTGCAAAAACGCTGTCAGTGGCGAAAGCAGTATGAGAATGATTAAGATGTATTTTTTCATGGCGTATGTACATTGGTATTATTCCTTGTCTCTCTCCGGTGAGAAGCGGACAGGATCATTGTATTGCTCCTGAAGTTTCAGCATTTCTTCTTTTAGTTCTTTCACTACCGGTTCATATTCAGATTGTCCGTAGAGGTTGTGCATTTCCGACGGGTCTGCCTGCAGGTCGTAGAGTTCCCACCAGTTAATGTCATTATAGAAATGAACCAGTTTATAGCGTTCCGTACGTACACCATAATGACGTTTCACCATGTGTTCAGCGGGATATTCGTAGAAATGATAGTAGAGAGCCTTCCGCCAATCTTTCGGATGTTCGCCTTTCAGCAAGGGGACGAGGGATACACCTTGTATGTCTGAAGGAATCTCTGCTCCTGCCAATTCGAGGAAGGTAGGTGCATAATCGATGTTCTGAACCATTTCGGTGATGTCGCCCCTACGGTCGAATCCTTTCGGCAGACGCATGATGAGTGGTGTACGCATGGATTCTTCGTACATGAAACGTTTGTCGAACCAACCGTGTTCGCCCATGTAGAATCCTTGGTCGGAAGTATAGACAACAAGTGTGTTATCCAGTAATCCCTTCTCTTTCAGGTAGTCGAGTACACGACCAACATTGTCGTCCAGCGACTTCACCGTCTTCATATAATCGCGCATATAACGCTGGAATTTCCAGTTGGCTAGTTCCTTGCCTTGCAGGTTCTGTTTATAGAAATCGTCTATTATTGGGGTGTAGAATTTGTCCCATGCAGCACGTTGTGCTTCATCCATACGACCAATATATTTCTCATATAAGGATTTCAGACGGGTATTTTTGTCGGGACGAAGCATTTTGAGGTCATAAATCATGTCCATGTCTTTCATAATACTCATCTCTTGTGCGGCAGCGGCAGGGCGTCCTTCGTAATTGTCAAAGAAATTGTCCGGTAGCGGGAAGGTTTTATCTTCGTACAAAGCCAGGTTGCAAGTATCTGCCAACCAATTACGGTGAATAGCCTTATGGTGAATCAAAAGACAGAAAGGTTTCTCCGGATTGCGTTTGTTTTCTATCCAGTCAATGGCATCGTCAGTGATAAGGTTCGTGATATATCCATGTTTTTGGATAGTGTCATTGTTCTGTGTGATGAAATCCGGATTGTAGTAGTCGCCTTGTCCGGGGACAATCTGCCAGTAATCAAAACCGGAAGGCAAACTTTCAAGATGCCATTTACCTACCAGTGCTGTCTGATAACCGATTTTCTGCAACAGCTTCGGAAAAGTCTGTTGCGAACTGTCGAATACGCAAGTGGTATTATCATAGAATTTATTAGCACAACTATGTTTACCCGTTATCATGCAGGCACGACTGGGACCGCTTAATGAATTGGCTACAAAACTTTGAGTAAAGCGTACACCATCGGCAGCAATACGATCGAGATTGGGTGTTTCCATGTAGCGTGTGTCATAACAGCTCATCATCTGAGCTGTGTGATCGTCTGTCATGATATAGACGATATTCAAAGGCTTCTGTTCCGCAGGTTTCTGTTTGCTTGAACAGGAAGCAAGAGAAGCTACGGCAGCTACTCCTACCAAAGGAAAGAATAAGTTTGGTTGCAGTTTTTCCATAAATACTAATTTGTATAAGATTGTGTCAGCAAAGATAGAGGACAGCCATCTATTTAACTTCCACAAATTACCATTTAATTTCCAATAATCTCCATTTCTGCATAATTGACTAATAAATAGCCGGAAGCATATCGCCTTCTAACGATAGCTTCCGGCATAAAATTCATTTCACACTATTGAAAGCTAATTGAAAGAGATAGCATTAATAAAATAACTGATTAGCCCAGACTTTTTCAGCATCAGTCTGTACATAATTCTTATTTGTATAGATACGAATCCAATCAATTTCCATTCGAGGCGTATTATCATCCGTTTCACAATTGGCAATACTTTTCAGTACATTATCCCAACCTTCAGGCGCTTTACCAGCAGCCCGTTCCGAGCTTTCAGCCAATCTCATAAAGAAGTAGAGACCGGCACTGCCACCAGCAGCAGTAGCAGGATCAGGATTAGCAGTAGCAGGAGTTCCAGCCTTGTCGAATGGCCACCTGTCAGGAGATTGTGTACGATTCACAGTCAGATTGGTTGCTCCATTAATTCCTAAATTGATTATATTTTCATCCACAAGTTCCACCCAATATATATTCCATTCATTCGCTTGAGGTATTGCTACACTCTTTGAACCTATCTCATTATCAACAGTTACAGCCTGAGTAATTACAGAACCTTGAGTGTTCTTGAGAATATCGATCTCATCTTTCGTGTTCGGAAGGGAATTTTTCTGATTTTTAAGTCCGATTGTCGGAACAAAACCAGTCCGTATTCCTCTCAAACGCGCCTTCACTTCAATTCTCATACCAGGAAAGAACCGAGTATGTTGTGGGGCAAAAATACCACCAAATTTAGAACATTGCAATGCGGCGACACCGTAATCCTTGGTAGCAGTCATGGCACCAGTCCCCTGAACATTTTTATCCACCCACATATTTAAAATACCTTCATTGGTTATATTTGTACATTTTGCATTATTCACAGCTTGTATTTTCTGTGACGGTGCATCATTAATATCAGAAAAGGCCCAAGAAATACGATGTCCGAAAGCATTAGGGGTATTATTTCCGCCACTAAAACTATTATTAATATAATGGAACTCTATCGCATTGCATAATACCCAATCTTTATCTTTCAAAGCTGAAGTGGGATGAGCGCTATTCTTATTCATAGCTATTTTATCTCCCGTAAACCAACTTTCAATTGCAGTTTTATTTTTATCAGACATAAACGGCCTATCCGGGAATTCATACACCTTCGTTATATCAAACAGATTAGGATCTCCCATAGATTCCAAATCAGTCATAGTTATAGTCAGAGTAGAATTTATCATCGGATTCGCTGGAGAATCACTCTCCAGATTCAATACCAGTTGCAAATCCCCTGTCATTTCAAAATCCTGTTTAATAGTCACAGCATCACTTTTTGCCGAAGTTCTTCCTGCAGGAATTGTTAATGTAGAAGGTAAATTTTCATACCTATCTCCTTCCCCTTCTTTCGGAGTAATTTTCATATTAAGAGGTACGGAACTTGGTTTTTCAATCTTTGCAACTAATACAAACTTACCACCTTCCATTACTACATTCTCCGCATTGTTCTCCAATGATGCCATTATCCGATAATAATCGGAAACCTTAATTACCTGACTGGAGCCTTCCATCTTATAACCACGGGCAAAAGCCGTAAAGTTTATAGCAGTACTACCCGTCAGTCCGGATGCCTTTATCGGAAAATCCACCTGAATCTGTTTCTCCCCCTTCGGAAAAGTAACGATTCCATTGAACTGTTCGAATACATTCGAAGCATCCTCCGTTCCGGCTTTCGCCGTAAAGTAAATATCAAAATCTTCATTTGCTACAACCTCCTTGCCATCAGCATCCGGTTCCACATTAATATTCACTTTCAAGTGTTCTCCCATCGCAAATGCGTTGTCATTGATGCTCATCGTTAATGGCACGATTTCCGGCAGAGGGCGGTATTTCGTTTCTTCCTCACACCCAGTCAACCCCATGGTCAACAAGCATATCGGAAATATTTTATATAATATGTTCTTCATATCTTTATCTATCTAATTATCATAAATGAATTTTATTCAGTTCCCTTACTTAGTCGGCCATCCCGGATTCTGATTCAGCTCATGGTCCATCTGGATTTCATCCGGTGGTATGGGTAACAAGTAATCACGATCTTCATTAAACTTGTAGCCTTCAGGCAAGTACTCTTTCAACGGATCCATCCATCCTTCATTATCTGTCAGTACATGATTCAGTCCTTCTTTCCGCAATGTAGGCGAAAAGCTCAGATAAAGTACACCGTCTTTGCCCAGATAAGCTCCACGTCCGCGTCCTTCCACACCTTTCAACGTTCCGGCTACCCTCCAACGCATCAGGTCATCCAAACGAAAACCTTGCAGAGATAGCTCTGAGCGTCTTTCCCGACGTACCTCCTGCACTGCCGGCGGCAGGCCTTGGAAAGGGAAGTGAGGATCAGCCGCCGGAGTAACATAGGCCACACCGGCTCTTTGACGCAATGGCTTTAATGTTTTCTCTGCCACGCCATCGTTATACAGCCCCAATTCGGCGGCAGCTTCAGCATAACAAAGCAATCCTTCGGCATAGCGGAACATGACATGAGCCGTTTCACAATTGCCGGTTACATAGGTCGTATCAATGCCAAGGCGAGTATGGAACCCGGTCACGTTCTTGTAAATACCATCCCCATTCAAGCGCGGAGATGAAATATCTTTATTCTTTTCCTTTTGTTCTTCTTCGGTACCTGTCTCGTCATACGCTCTCACATTCATCAAGCTATTAGATTTGAACTTACAACCGGTATGCATCACCATGGCCAAAAGTCTTCCGTCACGATCTTTAAATACCTCATTAAAGTCCTTATACTTTTCATCGGTTGGGTCAACCGGCGTACCATCCACATTCAGAAAGTTATCCACCAAAGACTTGGATAGTCCCGAAGGCTTCACATTATCTGTTACTCCACCGCTAAGCTGTTGAGTAACGGTATTGAACACGCCATCAGCTATTGAATATTTTTTCCAAAAAGTCACTTCGCTAATGTTGGAAAGATCGTTTGAATTGAATAGCTCCGAAAAAGCGTCATCTATATTGGTAGCTTTCGGATTGGTTGCTGTCATATGCAAAGTCAGTCCGACCGGGAACAAATATTGATCTCCCCAGTTCATCACTTCCTTAAAAAACTCTTCAGAGTTATCTTCCGTTGCAAAATCAGTTCCTTTGTGATACTTCTCCCACGAACCTTCGTACAAAGCAACTCGCATAGCCAGAATCATGGCCGTTTCTCTGTTGACACGCAATCCACTGTATTTACTGCGGGAATGTAAATTAGCACGAGCCTCCGGTATCAACCCAATAGCCGCTTTCAAATCGTTCAGGATGAAACGGGCTGCATCCGCACGTTTTGTCGCCGGAATTTGCAAACCGCCCAACGTAGCATTGCCATCCCAGAAGTCATCCATAATGGGAATATTACCAAAACGTGTGAGCAGATAGAAGTGCCAATAAGCACGGAAGAAATACGCTTCCCCTCTCAATGAAAGCACTTCGTCCGTCTCGTCCACTTCGGAAACTGCGTAATAATGAAAAAAGTAATTCACCATACGCAAGTTTTTATAGCCTTTATTCCAATCGTCAGAGCCACTGAATTGATTATTCTCTCCATTCAGGCGCATATCATACTTTTCCGAAAGGATATTGTCACTGTTCACCTCTTCTCCTCTGACACCAATACCATATTGAGCCGGAGCCGGTAGAGAAGTATACAAATTATTTATATAGCTTTCTACATTCTCTCTAGTTTTCAAGAAATCTTCATTGTTAGGCTGCGTATAGGGTTTACGGTCCAAATAGTCGGAACACGCCGACAACAGTAAGCCTGCAAAAACAGTCAGGATAATTATTTTATTTTTCATGATAGCGTTCCTCTTTAATTAAAATGTAAAATCAAGTCCAAACACGAAATTACGGTTCATCGGATACACCTTTCCGTTACCATTCTGATTTTGAGCCGAGGTAAGTCCCGGAGCAGCCGCATTACTTCCGCCTGCCCACGCGTTCACCTGATTAAGGGTTTCCGGATCAAACTGATTCGGCAGTTTACTGATGGTAAACAGGTTATCGCATGTAAAGTATACTTTCAGGTTACTTAGTCCAATATTCTTCAACAATTGAGGCTTAAAAGTATAGGATACTGTCAAGTTCTTCATACGCATATATGCCGCATTCAGCATATAGCGGGTAGTATTGTATCCCGTATTGGCATTCGTTGTCTGGGCATCGGTCGTCAGTCGAGGTAGATATCCATTGGGATTCTCGGGACTGAAATAATCGAGATGCTCCTTGAACCATTCTTTACCACCGAATAGGTAAGTACTGGCGGCCATCGGGAAATCTCTCTTGGCAACTCCTTGCAGCAAAGTGGATATTTCAAATCCCTTATATCCTACGTTTAGATTGATACCGAAACTGTATTTGGGAGTAGCATTACCGATAATTTTCAAATCACCATGGTCGGCCAATGTACCCTTACCCGGATCCACTTTACCGTCACCGTCGGAATCAATGTATTTCAAGTCGCCTCGTTGCCACTTGTCACCGGACTTAAAGAAACTAAGATCTACTTGTCTGAGGTATGCATCCACTTCACGATTGGACAAAAAGAGATCATTCGCTTCATATCCCCAAATCTCACCAACGTCCATTCCTTCATAATATCCTTTATTAGTTGCCAAACCGGTATGATTGTTGTATATCAACCCCTCCGGATTATTATATTTGGTGACAACAGCTTTGTAATTGAATACATTGAATCCTATGCCATAGCTAAAACCACATTTCAACTGGTCCTGCCAGTTTACAGACAATTCCCAACCACGATTGCGTAAAGTAGCGTTATTGACCTTCGCACGGTCATCCGTACTAATACCTCCGAGATTCGGAATAGCTTCAGCAGGTCCAATCATGTCGCGCGTGGTACGCTGATAAATATCGGCAGTAATAGACAGTCGGTTATCCAACAACATCAAGTCGATACCTAAGTTGGCATTATCCACCTTCTCCCACGTAATATACGAACTGATCATCTTAGGCGTAGTGGCTAAAGTTCCTTTTTGAGGAGTAGCTTGCACACCGGGCAACAGCCAAGCATTGGGTGAATCGGAGGTCAAACTCTGAATCCCAAGGTAATCGTAGAGTCCCGCTCCGTTCTGATTACCCAAGCGACCGTAAGAAACACGTACTTTCAATTGAGAAACCGGCAGATTCAAAGCTTTGAAATAGTCGGTACGAGAAATGTCATAACCGGCTGAGAAAGAAGGGAACAATCCCCAGCGATTTCCCGGAGCAAAACGGGAAGAACCGTCATAACGTCCACTGAATTCCAGAAAATAAATCTCCTTGTAATTCCAATTCAGTTTAGCGTACATACCCATTGTAGCCCAATGCGTCCGGTCTTCACCTGCCAATACTTGCCCGTTAGCATTCACAAAAGAGAATATATCACTAGTCAGCAATCCGTCTTTATAAGTATAACCATTCGAATTTTCTTGCAGTTCCATCTGGAAACCCGCCATCGCCTTAAAGAAGTGGTCGCCCCAAGCATGTGTGTAGGATGACGATACGTTTGGAGACAGGTAGTAGTTGAAAGTATTACCGCGTGTATAAGAGCCCCAATTAGAGTTTTTCCAGTTCATGCCCGGATATTGATACCCCTGCTTGGTTCCCTTACTTATATCCAACGTTCCGTCAGGCTTTTCAGCAGTGGGATATCCGCGTTTGAAGTCATTGTTTTCCACATCGAAGCGTACTTTCATTTCACCTACAATATCCCAACCTTCCAGCGGAGTAATCGTAGTGGCAAACGACATCGCATCAGAAATTCTGTTCTGCACATAATGCGATTGTTTCAGATAACGGTATTCGGAATTGTCATTATATTCCGACTTTACAGGAAGATGGGTAGGAGAATTCGGAAAGCTGCTTCCGATAGTTCCATAAAAAATGGTCTGGTTAGCCATCGGACGCTTCAGTATATTCAGCGAAAGGTTATTATTGAAATTAAACTTCAACCATTTATTGGCTCGGATCTGAAACTTCGAGTTTACATTGTACTTACTCAAGTTATCGTCTACTTGATCCAGTAATCCTTCCTGGTAAATATATCCCAAACCTACGTAATAATTAAATTTATCAGAACCTCCCGTTACGCTCAGATTATGAGAATGACGGATGGAAGCTTTTTTAAAGTAGTAATCATACCAGTCGGTATTGGCATACACAGCATCTTTAGAACCTGCCCAACCGGTACCGTCCGCATTAGGTCCTATGCCCGGGAACTTTTCCGAATAAGGATTCTCCATAAAGCCCTGCATCTTTTCGATGAGCGCATCAGGAATCGAGTGTTTTACTCCATCGTTATCATCTCGTTCGTTCAGATAATTGGCAAATTCAATAGAATTCATCATTTGGGGCATATTAATAGGAGAACTGAATCCTACAGTACCACTGTATGATATACGTGTTTTTTCCTTTTTACCACTTTTGGTAGTGACGATAACCACACCATAGGCGGCACGTGCACCATAAACGGCAGCAGCAGAAGCATCTTTCAAAACACTGATGGTTTCAATGTCGGCAGGATTCACATTCTGCAAACTTTGCTCCACTCCGTCTACCAATACATAAGGTTCGCCTCCATTGATAGAACCGATACCACGAATATTGAATTTAATTTCGGCACCGGTCTCACCGCCTACCCCATTAGCAACCGCATCAGAAGAGAAGTTTAAACCGGCTACATTACCCTGAAGGGCACTCGTGAGGTCAGTAACCGGACGGTTGACAATAGCATCGGAACCTACAGCTCCACAATAGATGTTGATTATTAGGTAGTTATGAATAATACACCCTAATTTACACCCGGTTTAATGTGGCAGATGTTTATTTATCATTCTTTATATTGAATGATAGTCTATTTCTTAAATAAATTAACAGTATGATATTTTCTAATATACAAAGATACTAATCTATGGATTTGTTTAAGTAATAAAGAAACGTTATCTTTGCAAAATCATTTTGGGCTTGACTGGAATTGACAGCGAGTTGGAATGGTATGTAAGCATGCAGTGCGTGGTTGATTGGCGCTATAATCCCAGTTTTCAAAAATTTATCTGGCAACGAAAATTATGCTCTCGCTGCTTAATCGAAGTATAGTAGATTAGCTTTATTTCCGCCAAAGTGGTAGAAACGAGATGTCACTCAAAAGCTCTTGTTCCGAAGCGTTTGATAAAGTGGCACAGTAAAATCGGGAATAGTTTGAGTTTTTCCTCGTAACTCTTACGAAACTTTAGAGGATAAGGCATAAGTTGGTGGCTTTGGTCTTGCTTATGTTCGAAAATTTTAGGCAAAGATAAGCATGTAGAAAGCATATGGTTTCCTCGTTTGGACGGGAGTTCGATTCTCCCCAGGTCCACAATACTTAGATAATTATTTTTTATGTATAAAAGTATCCCCGTACAGAATTTGATGTTCTGTACGGGAATATTTTTAAGTGTTCGATTATACATGAATGTTTCTTAACTATTTCTCTGTTATCGCTTTAGACATTAGAAAGAACGAATTCTCTCCTTCATAATAAACAATATCATAACAAGCATCTTCAGAACGATAAAGGTTTTCATCTTCCCTTTTTAATCCCAAAGTTTCTGTAAGATATTGTGGTATAGCATCAAATAATCTTTGAGGATTATCACCTATCGGTGAAGCACTCGCATTAATCTCTACTTTAATCACAATTGCACATTTACATTTATAAAGAATGCCAACGGAATATGTTGCAAAAACCTGATTTATGCCCCAATCTCTGTTATGCAAGTCAACCATCCCATTTGCTGGCATTTGTTTTATATTGTATAAATCCATGATTCTTGAAATAGTTTGACCCATTTTTAAACTATCAATGCCATCGGATGTTAATTTATCAAATATTGACGCCAATGTTTTCTTTTCATCTATATAATTGGTTACAACTCCCCAAGCATCATAATCAGACATGGAATGAGGTGCTATTAAAGAAGACCAAAAGGGTGAATAACTGGGAGCATCTGTAAATGGGGGAACTGAAATTTTGTAATAAGAGTTGTTGTCTATCGGATTCCCTTTTTTGTCAGCAAAGTAATATTTCTCATTTTCTGCCATTATGGCATATTGGGATAATGGGTAAAAACATGAAACGTTTTCTATTTTATTTTTAATTTCACCTTTAGAGTTTATTGCATATACATTCATATATTGATTGTCCCATTCATCTCTTAAATTGGCAATTGTATCAGCAACATATATCCAATCGTCTATAATACCTAAAGCTCGCGAATATTTAGGCTCTCCGATACTTTCTCCTTCTATGTTAAGTTGTCCCCATAATCCAGTTTTACTGTCTTGAAATAAGGCAACATTGTCAATGAAAGGTGAAATACTGTAAATGTTAGAGGGGAATCTCTGTGCTTTTTCGCCTTTTTCATTGAGTAAGAAGTTTTCTATTAAACAATATCCGTTTTCAAAAAAGGTGTATGAATATTGTTGGTACCCATTGGAACTGGCTTCAAATAATTCTTTTCCATTGGGGTCGATAACTAACCATTTGTCAGCTTCTTTGTTATATACAATAGCTTTTCCTTCATGGAAAGGGAAAGCGTTATCATAAATAGGTTCTATCACAACATTGCCTTGTGGATCTATATATCCGCATTTACGATTTTCTAACCGAAACCAAGCACGTTGCTCCGTAAAGAACGGAGATACACATAAGAATTCTTTCCCCTGATACGGAAGCAAATAAAAAGCAGTTTCTCCCGTTTCTGTTAGATAGTGAATACGTTCATCCGCAGAAACAACAGGAATTATTCCTTCGCTACATATGCCTCCTTGCTTATAACCTTTTGGAGTTCCTATCAATTTAGGAGTTGGAGTTGCGGAATAGTAAAGATATTGATTTGTATCATAATCCTGAATTCTAAACACTCCATTTACTGCATAAGACGGTCTTTTATCAAATTTGTTTTCAAACAAGATGTTTCCATTAACTCCAACCATGCCCCATTTCCCATGTTTTTCTTTTTGGAAAGCTACATGGGTCACTTCAGGGAAATCGGTATTTGACTTAAAAGAACAACTCGAAAGCATACCCATAAATATCACAAGCGATAAAAGCAAAGGACGAAAATACCAATTGATTGTTTTAGGTTTCCTTTCAGTATGAACATAGGGAATTTTGTCCAATGAATTTTCAGTATCCAAATCTCGCAGAACTTTTCGAATGGGTAACCCCTCCCTATTATCTTTATTGAAAATGCCATTCTTTATAAAAAGAGGCATAAACTCTTTTGCAAGGATCATTCCGCCGCTTTGAGGATGTTTCGCAAAATAATCTCGCAACACACTGTTGATACTTGAAATACGTTCATTTTTCTTCATAATACGTCATATTATAAGTTATTCGGAATATGTCTTTCCATTAATTGTCACATTTGTTATGCCACTTGTATCTTTGCCTGCCATAGCTGCACCTTTCTTTACCGACTGAATGAGAAGAGGTCCCAGTTGTTCCAAAGCTTTGTGGAATCTTTCTTCTGTTTGTTTCCTCTTTTGAGAAGGGCTGAGGTAATCGTTGCAATCTAATACTTTACCGTTTTTATCGAGGGTAAAAGTTTTTTCTAAGAATGAACTAGTTCCATTCTTTTCATCTATTGTATATGCAACAGCGAAGGCTACAAATGCGCTATCACCATTTCCTATAAATTCGAGTTCATCAAAAATACCTCGTGTATCTAATAGCTTGACGCATCCTGGTATTGAATCTTTTTTATATGTATTATCCATTTGCCATACCTCAACAGGAATACTTGTCTTTTTTTCTGCCAAAATCCATTCCATTATTTTGTAACTTTCTCCTTCTTTCAAACTATCCTCAATGGAATGGATTACGTATTGTTTACCCCATTCTATGATTTGTTCATCGGAAGCGTTTGCAAATAGTACATCCTTCTGTGATGGTGAACAACCAAGATAAAACATCAAAATGAAAATAGAAGTAATAATTTTTTTCATAATGCTATATTATTTAAGTTAGAATTAAATTTTTTGATTAATCCATAAAAGGAGAAACGATTAGACCTATTAAAATTACTATACAAAGTAGAATGATAATGATGATTGGGATCATCAGGCAACCGCCACATCCTTGTAGAAACTCCGCTTTACCTTTTGCAAACTCTATTTGGGCTTTCTCATATTCAGAAAGTCTTTCAGCATTTTGCTTCTTCATAATTTCATTGTTTGTTCATTGTTTATATCAATAACCATTAATGACTTCATTCATGTCATCTATAACTTTTATAACATTCCCGTCAGAATCCAATACAAAAAGTTTCTCTTCCACCACGTAACCGCCATAACTGTTTTTAGCCCTATATTTATGAAGAGCAAAATAAGTATTATTGTCTTTATTATATATACCAAAGGCTTCCCAACTTATTCCTTCATAACTGTCAGGGTCTTTAAGATAATGCCGTTTAAGATAGACCCTTACTCCTGCCATAGCTTTTGTTTGAGATGGTCCTTTGTTGCTCCCGTAGTTTTCGATTCTATTGTTACCCTTTGAAGAAGTGCTGTATTCTCTACTTGAAATATTGAAAATTATAACCACAACAAGAAAAATCAATACCGCTATCCATTGTCGGCGTTCTTTATTTTTTTTATTTTGTATGTAGATGGGATTTTGAATAATACAACCACAAGAAAGGCATTTAATGTACTCCTCATTTTTTAACCCTTCATCAATTGTTAGATTTATACCACAATTGCTGCATTGCATTTGTTGTGGATAAGCATTTAGTTTTAATTGGTTATTTGGTATTGGGGCCTGTTTCGCTGAAGTGCATGAACGAAGCGCAGAAAGCTCCTTGCGGAAATCAAGATTAGTTTTATTGAAATTTCCTTGCAAGTTAAGAGGGGGATTATATGTGCGAATCAATTCTTTTTCAACATTTGCATAATCATTATTTGCATAATAAAAAAGTAGCAGGTTGTCTTTCATCCATTCGGTCAGTGTACGCTCGTCAAATTCATCAAATGTAGTTTTTCCGTTTTGGGGAGAGTTAATGTCTCTTGGAATTAGTTTGAATCCCAATAAACATCCTAATGATTTACGGATTGTGGAATTTCCGGCAGTGCCAGTGAAATGTTGTTTATAGTCACGAATACGCAGACTTTTACTGCTTTTGCCTACATACACGACATTGTATTTTTCTTTTTTGTGCTGAAAAGAGGTTAGTATGGGAGTAGTGGAAATTTGCACTTTTATGGGCAATGAGGACGTACTACGTAATACTATGATATAGTTACCGGGCTTATCAGGTAAGACTGAAGCTCTCGTTTTTTGAGGGTCAAATAAAGAAAATTCATCTTGTGAAATCATGTTGTTGGTTTCATATATAGCCGCCTGAGACCCCACTAAGCAGAGTTATATAAAAAGAAGCGTGGGTCTGCATGCCACGTCTTAGATGAAGGTCGTAGGAAAATACCTTGAGTACAGATATGGATATAGCAGCCCACGCCTATAGCGTGAGAACCACTATGCTATCCTTGTACTCTTTGAAAATTTCCTACGTTTTCATCTACAAGATAAGCATAACGCTTCTAAAAATTCTAATATGTCTTGGAAAGAGCATACTCAATCCAATGCAAAAATATGAAAAACAGCCGAATAAATGAAACCAAAGCTTCTTATTTTTTTATTTTATTACATATTACGTTTTACAATCTCAATCCTCTTTTCGGCTTATTCTCTTCTTTTGAGGTGTTGCTTACACTCAGTTTTTCTTTGAGTTCCTGAAACTTCATTCTGAACCATTCAAGTATTGGCATTCCGTCAATGCACAGCTGGAACTTTCCTTTCTCCTGTGGATTTCTCTCTACGCTTGCCGTTGAGTGCTCCGTCCTGAACTTTTCCTTGTGCTCCTTTGAATAGAGCCTGCCCTTGAACCCTACGGGCTGCAGGCTGACGATTTGCCTTGTCAGTTCCTCGGTGAACCCCACTTCCCTGCATTGTTCAGCTATGGGCAGCAGTTCCGTTACGATAGGGAAATAGGTGTCTATCTGTTTCAGCCTATTGTCGTATTCCTTGATTTTTTGCTGGTAGCTCTGATCTATCCTGATTATCTCACTGTTGTGGCGGTGCTCCATGTTCTTCTGTTCCCTCTGTTCGGCTTGTACTTGTCTTTGCAGATTGGCTGTGTCCCGCTTCAAATTTTCGTTCTCCGCCTCCAGCCTTTTGACCTTGCTGCCGCCCAAAAGAGAACTCACCCCGTCCGCTATGGCTGTGGTGGCGTTTACCGCTGCGTTCTTCATTTTTTGCGTGTTGATTTCCCCCTTGACCTTTTTCAGTTTCTTCTGTGCTTCCTCTTCCAGCCCCAGCAGGGTTTCTATGTTCTCCTGCAGGCTGTCCTGTCGTTCCACCAGTTCCTTGTAATATTGCGAGGTCGGTATATGTTTTGCCAACGAACCGTCCACGCCTCTCTGCAAGCCGTACTTGTTCATGGCTTGGGCATAGGTGTCCTGATAGTGTTTCAGTTTGTGCCTTGCCATGACGTCATCAGCGCACAGCCGTACATCCTGCGGGCTCTTCTTTCTGTACTTTTTCTTCCCGTTCTGCTCATCTTGTTTGGCTTTCCTGCGTTCTCCCGTCACTATCGGTACGATAGTGGCGTGTATGTGCGGTGTCTTCTCGTCCATATGCAGGACTGCCGATACGAGGTTCCGCTCCCCGTATGTTTCCCGGAGCCATTTCAGGTTGTCGTTGCACCAGCCGTCCAGCCTCCCGTCCGCTTCCATTTGCTTCATGTCCTTGTTGCTTCCGGTGAGCAGTACCCGGATTGCCCTTACTTGGTTGGTGCCCACCTTGCGTCTGATGCCTGCCGTCTCTATCCGGTGTGCTATCGCCTGCGTACGATTCTTCACTCCTTCGGGGAACTGCACCAGTTCCCGGTTCAGGTGCGTGCGCATTCTGTCCGCGTTCTTCGGGTGGACGGTGCGCTCTATGTGTGTGGACATTGCGCCGTCCGCACCCTTTGCCTTTTCCAAATGCAAAACTGCATATCCCATAACTGTAACACATTTTTTCGGTTAATACTTCCCCCTGCCTTGTTTCCATGCCGCATGGCTTCGGGGTTTCAAAAGGGGCGGCGTCCCTTTTGCTCATTGGGGCTTTTTTAGCAATGCGTGCATTGCGTGAAGAAAAAGCCCTAATGAGCTATGGCTTTTTCAAAGCCTTCCGGTGGCTGTACGGTTACATCCTGATACCTTTGTTTTTCTTTTTCGGTTGCTCTGCCTGCCGTTGTCCTTTCTCCGGCTCCGGTTTCTGCTGCTGATGTTCGGATTGTCCGTTTTGCTTACCCCGCAGGAAGTCGTTTAGGTCGTTGTAGCCTCCGTATATGTGCGATGCGTCCCGGATGCGCAGCCCGTATTCCTCCCGCAGTTCTTGAACGGCTTCCATTCCCGTCTTGTCGTTGTCAAGGAAGCAATGGATGCACCCATAATCGCCCAAAGGTCGGATTGCTTTGGAAAGGTTGGAAGTCGAGTTCAGCACGATGTAGTCCTGACCGTCAAGTTCGGGACGGTCAGGACACCTTTCCAGCCGCAAGGTGAGGAAGGAAAGGTAGTCCATGAAGCCCTCGAAGAGGTAGCAGGATTCCTTCGGCTGTTCCTGCTGTATGTGGGTGATGTCCTTCGGTGCTATGCAGCCTTTGAAGAGCTTGTTACGTATCTCGTAGCCTCCCGAACGGTTGGGGAAGCCGACGGCAAAGTAGGGTTTGCCGTCGGTCAGATAGCGCACCTCCCTGCATTCTCTTTTTGCTAGTTCCGTATTTATTCCCCTCTGCCGCAGATAGGACAATAGGGCGGGGGAAGAAAGCGGCACCACCTCCAACTGCCGGAAACTCGGTTTAGAGAGTGGTTGCCCGCCAAAAGAGAAGGAGACCGGGCGCACGCTGGGTGTCTGCTCCGCTATCCGTTCCAAGAGGTAGGGTAGGCTGTCGGACGCGTAGAGCTCCCGCGCCAGTGCGATGATATTGCCACCCTTACCCGCGCCAAAATCATACCATAGGTTGCGTTCGGTGTTCACCTTGAAGGACGGTTCTTGTTCGTCCCTGAACGGTGACTTGTACCATAGGCTGTTTCCCTGCCGTCTTACCGGGTTGTAGCCCAAACTGTGCAGATATTCCTCTATGCGTATCCGCTTCGCTTCATTCGTATTCATGTGGGTTTCTGTTTAAGTGGATATTGTTTTTTCTTTTCGCCCGTACATGTCTGCGGTACGGTCTGTATATATCCGCTTCACTTCACCATATATATATATCCCGGTTGAAGTGAAGCGGTTTTACCGCATTCCGAAACGCTTCACTTCACTTTGCTGTATATATATACTGCGGTTGAAGCGAAGCGGTTTCCGGTCTGCGCTGCTAATAGTGGAAGTCCGGCTTGAAGGTGTATTTCCTGCCATTCTCCTGCACTATCATACGCTTGTTTTTCAATACGGTGATGAGGTCACGCAGTCTGTGGTCGCTGAGTCTGACACCCACAGAGGCGTAGGCTTCCCGCAAAGCCCCTTCGAGTTCCTTGTAGCCGTATTCGTCTTTCAGGGTGTACGCCGCTTCCAGCGCGATGCGGTGCTGCCGTTCGGTGATGTCCCTATACGGGTCGAACTTTCCCCTGTTTCCTTTTTCAGTGTCTTTGTCATTGAACTGATAGCCGTCCAGTAGTTCGGGCAGTGCCTCCTCATTGATACGGAATGCGAACGGTTCGAAATCCACCGCCCTGATATGTGCGGTTTTGACCGTACTTATATCGGGATTCTTGCTGTCCTTCTCCACTTGCAGCACCGTTTCCGCCTTGTTGCTGAGTTCGGTTCCGATGTGTCCCCTTGCGTTCTCGTCCCCCTTGTTCTGGTGCAGGATAGTATGGATGTGGATATTCCTTTCACCCGTCCATGTCATCAGCAGGGAGATAACTCTTGTGGACTCGCCGGAACTGTTGATGTCGTACACCATGTCACGTATTCCGTCAATGATTACCAGCCCGACATTTTCGGTTCGGTAGATTGCCTCCCTCACGATTGCTATGCGCTCTTCGGGCGTGTATTTCCTTAGGACGAGGAATTCAAGGTCTTCATGGTTTCTGTCTGTGGGCAGTCCCGCCATGCGCAATATCCGCTTTGCCACTTTTGCGCAGTGGTAGGTACTCTGCTCGGTGTCCACATAGAGTATTTTCCGCTTGTTCTCGGGCAGTTCCGCCGTATAGTTCAGTACCGTCCCGTTTTTCAGCGCAGCCGCCACGATTGCGGAGACGTTGAACGTCTTCTTGCTCTTGGCTTTTCCGATTGACGCGCTGAAGTTTCCCAGCGTGCCGATGACGGAGCCCCGCACTTTCAGGATTTCGGGTGCCTGCTCGTAGTCTTCCGAAAGGTCAAGCCGCGAGACGTGCCATAGGATTACCGCCTCTTCGGGTGTGATGTTCCTTTCCTTGTTTTCCATGCCGCACCTCCCTATCCGCGTCCCCCGCTTTTGCGTCCTGCCAGTTCCAGCGCCATGTCCGCATCGACGATGATTTTACGCCCTATCTGCGTAATGGCTCTGTTTATCCTTCCGCTTTTCTTGATGCGGTTTGCTGTGGGTATGCTGCATCCGAACAGCCGGGCTATGCCGCCTATCCCGTACACATACTTTTTTCCCTTGTCGGCTGCGGGCTGGGCTGGCTTCGTTTCGCTTCCCTGCAAGGCGTGCCGGTTCAGGAATATGAACTCTTCGCCCGTCATCTGCCATACGGGCTTTGATAAAAGGTCTCTAATTTCCATATCAGAATGAAATTAACGTTTGTACTGCAAGCCCTGCGCATGGGCTTTTTACCTCGTTCGAACAGTGCAAAGTTAGTCCCGGGTATGGGTGGTAAGGATGTGGATAGCGTGATTGGAATATCACGCTATCTTATTAAATATCAGCAAGTAATAAAAAGTGGTAGAAATTATTTTGAGTGGTAAAAGTGGTTGTGTCGTGGAATGTCGTTGCATATCGCCGACTATCGGAATATTGACCGCATTTCCTTGGCGAATTCCTGATTGCTGTCACTGGGAAAATCGGAAACGGGCTCTTTGTATTTTGACTTGTAGTATGTATCGTCTATTCCCAGCAGGTTCATGATGTCCTCTTTCCATTTCTCTTTGTCTGGCTTGGGCAGCATTTCACCCATAAGGAAAATGAGATAGCATACACGCGCCTTCTCCCTCGGTCTTATTTTCAGTCTGCCTTCGTATGGTTGCAGGTTCATGTTGGCGTAGAAGTCCAGTTCGGAAACGGCTTCGAACTGTTCGCCGTTGCATTTCTCGTAAATGGCTGACAGCAGCCGCATGGGGAAATAGGCGGGCGGACTTGCCGGGGTGGTACTGGATGAGGGAATTTCCTTTTCTTCCCCTTCCTTTTGCTTTGGGTTGGTCAGGTATTTTTCAAGGATAGCCAATAGTGAGCCGCCCAGCCTGCAAATGTCCCCGCAACGGTTTTTCAGGCATAGCAGAGCTTCCCGCCTTGCTTGCCCCTTCTGTTCGTAGAGTGCGTCCAACTTGCCTTTTTCCTTGTCGTATTCCCGCTTGCACCGTTCGTACCTTCTTTCCAACAGTTCTTCTTCCTGACGGTCGTGTTTCCTGAAACTTACCGCTTCTAAAGAGCCGTTGGCTTCCATGAGTTCCCGGTAATATCCGTTTGTGACTTTCATCTGTCTGTCAATACCCCAGTCAAAACGGCTTTCATGCTGTCGGCAGACATATTCGGTATTGAGACGGTCAAAAAACTCCCTGCAGGTGTTGTAAGTCGAGATGTTGCTTTCAATCTCACGTTTCAGGCTGTTCAGCAATATGGAGAAGTGCGCGGCGTCCATTTCAAGCATGAGGCTGATAAGTGCCGCCTCAAAGGTCTGCGTGTCCCCGTACTCTCTGTAAAAATCGGAAATGAATTGTTGCTTCTCAAAAGAGAAACTGCCTCCGGACATTATTTCGGTGTATATCTTGTTGAGTTTCCCGTAGCGGGGTATCATTGATGTTATTCTTTCTTCCATAGTTATATCAGATTAAATTTAGTCATGGCATTGATTTTAATCTCATCTGCTATATCAATATAGGGCTTCATCGCTTTGTAATCGCTGTGTCCCGTCCATTTCATTACTACTTGTACTGGAATCCCAAGTGCCAAAGCATTACAAATAAATGTTCGTCTTCCGGTGTGGGTACTTAACAATGCGTATTTAGGTGTAACTTCGTCTATTCGTTCATTTCCTCTATAATATGTTTCTCGTATTGGTTCATCTATTTCTGCCAGTTGTCCCAGTTCTTTTAAAAATTCGTTCATCCTTTGATTGCTTACAACTGGCAATGCCTTGTCATTAGGGAACGGCACATCTTTGTACTTTTCGAGTATTGCCTTGCTGTGGTCATTTAATTCAATAATAAGACTGTCTGTTGTCTTTATGGTAATAACCTCGATGTGACCGTTTTTAACGTCACTACGTTTCAAATTATACACATCGGAGTGACGTAATCCAGTGAAACAGCAAAATAGCAATACATCCCTTACTCTTTCAAGGTATTTCTTTGTTGGTGGTATTGGGCAGGTTCTTAGTTTATTTATTTCATTTTGGGTGAGGAATATCACTTTTTTGGGTGCACTCTTCATTTTAGGCGTGAATTTATCATAAGCCATGTTTTGGTGATACCCTTTTCGATTACTCCAACGTAAGAACCATTTTACGAACTTGATTTGTTTGGCAATGGAAGTGTTGCGCATGTTTTTTTCTGCACGTAAAAATTCTATATAGTCATTGAAATGTTTTTCCGTCCAACTGTCAAACGTAGTATTAGGGTCAAATGTGTAAATGTGTTTTTTGACTGTTGCAAACTTTTTGAGGGTTGAGGAAGACCAGTCATTTTGTTTGCTACATTCTGCTACAAATTCATTGAAAACTTTCATGAAATCCAATTCAACCTTCTGCTTTTCTTCATGGCTTTCCTTTTTTTCCCCTTTTGTCTTTAGGTTGAACGCTTCCTTAATTTGTGCAGGGGTGGGTGTTACATCTTGCACCTCGAATTCTTTGAACACATTCTGTATTTCGGTGTATTGCCGCAATAGTTCTGCGTTGATTTCGGATGCACTTTGCTTTAGTTTGTTGGTACAACCGTTTCTAACCCGTTGCTTGTCTGTGTCCCATTTTTCTACATCAATTCTATATCCCGTTGTAAATTCGATACGCTGACTGGCAAAGATAACACGCATACGGATTGGCACATTCTTTGTAACTGGAATACCGTCTTTTTTGCGGCTTTCTGGTGCAAAAATGATATTTCTTTTAATATTCATAATTGGGTGTGTTTGAAAATGACACCCAAAAATACACCCCAAAAATGAGATATACAATAATATTAAGAGATATTTAGATTAATGAAAGAAAGAGATAAATAACTGATTACATGATATTTGATATTCTGTGAAATTTTATAAAAAGGTTCGAGAGACACCCTCCAGTAGCCACCGCCGCCGTAATGGTGCTTCGTTTCTGTTTATCCATACCTACTACTACCACTTCATCCAATACTTTTGTATCCTCTTTTAACGTAAATCGGTTGCCTTCTGCTTTTGTCACCTTTATTTCAAGGGGAGTAAAACCGACATAAGAAATAACCAATGTGTTACCTACTTTCCCTTTCACGGAAAAGTTACCGTCAATGTCAGTCAGCGTCCCATCTTTAGAACCTTTCACCATCACTGTGGCGCCGATAATGGTTTCACCTTTATCATCTACCACTTGTCCTTTTATCATTTGTTGCTGTGCCAACGCACTCAAAGGAAAGGATAGCAGGAGTATCAGAAACAGAATCAAAAATTTCTGTACTCGCATGAACTTCTTTTTTTCCATAATATTGTATTTGATTAATTTAGATTCTCTTTTATTCCGTCGGATTCGCATAATATTCAAACTCTTCTTTTATGGCCTTCAACAAAGACTTATTATTGGTTACGTCAATATCCGTTGCCAAATCCCAACTCATAATACCTGCAAAGCCTTCTTCACACACATATCTCGCTTTCTTGCGAATCGTTTCTACACTGTTGAAAGTATATGTATTTCCTTTATATGTATATGTATCCTCAATCGTAGTAGCCAGACCGTCATTCACGAAATCATAATAGGCAGCAATCAGACTACCCGTAGAACCATAGAAAGGGACTCCCATCACTAGTTTATTCTTAGGAATTCCATATGTTATAGCCATTTCTCCATCTTTTACAAATTGCTCATAAGGAAAACGCATCACTGCAGGGCCATAACATTGATAAGAGATAAAATCCAGTGCATCAATAGCTTCCGGAGATATTTTAAAAGAAACCGGATGCAAAGACGCAGTGAAGTAAACATACTTTCCTAATGTAGAACGCATTTGGATAACTGTTGCACTATAATTATTAAATTCATTCGTATTTGTAGGCCATTCAAAATCAAAATCAACTCCATCAAAATCATATTGTTCGATAATCTTCTTCACCTCGGAAGCAAATCTTGTGCGAGCAGTGGCATCAGCCATCATCTTTTTCCATTCTCCACCGGCAATGCCCAAGCGCAATCTTCTATCTCCCTGTTGTCCCTGTAAAGCGGTACGTATATTATTCAAACGCCCCAGCCAGGAATGTGAATCCTTGCCAGGTTTCGTGGCATCATCGTATTTCCAGTAAGCAAGTATTTTGGAATTATTCCAATTGTCAAAGGTGATAGGATTTCTACCTGATGTACCTACTGCCAGACTGCTTACAAAAGTTTCATCTAAATAACCTTTAAATTTATCTCCAATCAAAAAATCAGTACGTGTATTAGGTACTTCATTAGGGAGAGCACCTACAAAACTTATTGCAGTATTGTTTGTATCCACATAAAGTTTCGCCGTTCCCTGTTCATAAGTCAGCCCAATATAGTGCCAGCCTGTTGCCAGATCAGGAGTGGTAACGGTTGCAACCGAACTTCCAATAGACAGTTTCAAACTATTAGCTGTCGCACCCATTTGAAAAGCAATGATCGTGGAGTTTCCATCCATTTTCTTAAAGAGAAAAGCTCCGTCCACCCATTCACTTATATATATATAGGTACCAAAGGTGAATTTATTAAAGGCCCCATCAGCAGAGTGAAGTAATCCATCACCGCCATTCATAAAACTTGTTCCTTCAAATTTAACCACTCCATTACGACCTTGAAAAGTGCCTGTATGAGATACGTTTGTCATCGTCGCATCATTCAACGGCAATTCAAAAGCTACCTCACCATTTGCATAAGGACGCGCTGCCAAATAAATCAAATCCGTACAAGCACCCATACTGGCTGCCGAAATACGGTTTATTTCAAAAAAATCCCCCCGAATGTAAGAGCAATTAATGAATGATTTTACAGTAGGATCATCCGGTTCTTCCGGTTCACCAGGTTTTCCTGTGATTGCACCTTCAGGAGGAGTACCAGTTGGAACGTCTACCCATTTTGTGTCTTTACAAGCTGTCAACGTTCCAAAAAGGAAGAGACAAAGAAATAGGAATTTGTTTCTCATAAATTTAATAATTAAGATTAGCTTTATTTAATAATTGTGCTGTCCCTTTTGACAATCACGATCACAAATGTAGGCTATATTAAAGGCAAAGAATGTTCTATTTTAGCTACGATTCTTCCAAATTTGTCTAAAATCGTCCATTTCATCGATATATCTAAACATCATAGACATTGTTGGACATCTTACGAATCAAAAAAAGAAAGCGGAAGTATTCATTCCTGAATATTCCCGCCTCTTTTATATTTTATCCTAATATAACTACAACAATTTTCCTACGAAGATATATTATAGGTTTTCTATATCAGAAGATTGAAGACCCGTGTATTTGATAATTGTATCAATGGATATTCCGTCCTCCCTCATCTTTCGAGCAATTTCAATTTGCTTCTTTTGCTCTCCTTTCTCCATCCCTTTCTCCATCCCTTTCTCCATTCCTTCCTTTATTCCTTCTCTTATCCCTTCCTTTAGCCCTTCCTTTAGCCCTTCTTTCATCCCTTCTTCAGCCGCTTTTCTCCGCATCTCTTCGTTTTTACGCCGTTCATCCTCCTCTACGATTTGATTGACTCTATATCGATCTAATGCCTTATCATAAGCGATACGATTTTCTTCCGAAAGATCGGCAACTGCTGCCAATCTCGCCAGATGTTCAAACACTTGTTCTTTAATTGATTGATCACAACCATGAAAGCCAACAACAAGATTAGAACGACGTGAGTATAATGTTTCTTTCATCTATAAATTTTGGTAAGTTCACCTGATTTAGAGACTATTCCAGCTTTTTTTAGAAAAGATTGGGCATTCCTTTTATTAGCTGTAATTTTCTTCACTACCTCAACTCTAAGTTCTTCCCGAGTTTTTATTTTCTTTGTAGCAGTCATTATATACCTCCTTTCTTGTACAAAGATAACTATTTAAATCCATAAACATAAAAAACAATCCCAAACTTTACGGATTTATAGCCTTTTATAGTAAGCCGTCTCCCTTTCAATTCCTCCAAACAAACAAGAGAAATGTTCTATTTTTCAGATTAAGAAAGAAAACAAAACTATTGAAGATGGTAATCCGGAATTAAAAGCATCCATATTATCACATATATATGCATATTACTGCCACAATACAGCATATATTTTCAGATGATATGCGTTTTCTTTAAAGAAATAAATGATTTTCCTCGGTGAGCAATAAGCCATTCCTCGGTGAGGAACACATCCTTCCTCACCGAGAAAGCCTTCCATACTCACCGACCAAGTTATAAAAGCCCTCGGAAAAGCCTGTTTATAGGCTAGTTCATCATCATATACGCACCAAAAAAGAATGATAAAACAAACTACATACGGGCAAACAGTAAGCATATAGATAGCAATACAGAGGAATTATTTATTTTTAGACAGGAATTATCCAGGATAACAAACAATCCTACATTCTTTCATCCAAAATGCAGAGCGTTTTTTCCTTCACCACAAACAAGTGACTGATATATTAAAAACAGAAAGAATAGAATATACCCTTTTTCAGATCAGCACATTTCTAATCCCATCCTTTCAACAACCATACTCTTTCAGAGTCTGCATCAACTTCGAGCCATTGATCGGCTTCACCAGATAATCATCACAACCGGCTTTCAACGCAGCTACCCGGTCAGCATCAAAGGCATGAGCAGTCAGGGCGATAATTGGAATTTCAGCATTGAACTTCCGGATCTCCGAGGTTGCAGTACGTCCGTCCATAACAGGCATCTTCATATCCATCAGTACCAAATCCACCGGTTGGGTGCGGACAATCTCAACTGCCTCCAGTCCATTCGGTGCGTGTAACAACTGGCATTTGTTTTTCAAGATAGAAGATACCAAAAAGAAGTTACTTTGTATATCTTCAACGACCAGTACTCTTTTAGGTACTTTTTTTGTTTCTTCGGAGTCAAGAATATTTTCTTTATTCGCATCCTTCTCATTGTTCCGACGTGAAGAAGTCGGTTCGCTGTTAACCGATTCGAACTGGCATGGCAAAACCGCCCAAAATAAAGACCCTTTATCAAATTCTGACTCAAAGCCTATCTCTCCTCTGCAAGCCTCAACAATGGCTTTACAAATGGACAATCCCAATCCGGTTCCCTGTGCAAATTCATCCAGTTTCTCAAAACGATGAAATACTTTATCTTTTTTATCCTCCGGTATGCCGATACCTGTATCGCGAACGTAAAGACGAATATTTTCGTCTATCTTCTCATACCCCATTTCAATAGTTCCTTTGGAGGTATATTTGATAGCATTAGTTACAAAGTTAGTGAGAATCTGCGCTAACCGGTTTTTATCCAAACGAACGGTACAAGTTTCATAAGGATTCACGGGAACTAACCGAACCTGCGGATTTACTACACGACGATGCATCGAAGCAGCTAATTCGTTGAAATAAACAGCCAAATCAAAATTTTCGTATTTCAGTTCTACCGAGCCGGCTTCTATTTTCGAAAGATCCAGTATGTCGTTAATCAGCTTCAAAAGCAACTCATTGTTGGCATTGATAATCTGAATAAATTCTTCTTTTTCTTCTTGATCTTCCGTCACCATCAATAAGTCGGAAAAACCAACGATAGCATTTAACGGTGTACGAATTTCATGGCTCATATTTGCCAGAAAGGCGGATTTCAACTTATCGGATTGTTCAGCGCGGCTCCTTGCCTTTTCAAGTTCACCAATCATGTGCTGCCGCTCGGTAACATCATCTACACGAATCACGACACCGTTAACATCTCCCTGTTCATTAAATATGGGAGTAGCAAAGACTTCTATGACATGCTTGTTATCCAGATTAAACAAGATAGACTCTACCTGACCGGATTTCCGGGCACGTTGCATCACACAATTCTCACAAGGAGTGGTGCGATTATGGGCTGTCAGATAGCAAGGTTCTCCTTTTTTGTAAGCCTCATAAGAAAGGCTTTTACTACAAAGCGAGATATTCTCCCATTGTACGATATAGTCGTTCGCAATATATGCCAATCCCGAATTAATATTGTTCAATACCAATTCATTCTGACGAATCAAATGGATCATTCTTTGTTCGCTCTCAAGAAGTTCTTTTTTCGAACGCACAACCTCTTCGTAAAGATTGTCATATTTGTTTTGCCACAAAACACGTTCGGTGATATCTTGAGTTATCACCATATAATTGGTAATTTCAGACTTATCATTATGTACAAAAGAAACGGTAATCTCGAAGAATTTTATACCGGACAGATTAGTAGGAAAAAGACGGCACAAGTCATCAAAATCATATTTTGCCATGAAACGCACTGTTTCTCCTTTTCTGATCTGTTCCTTGATTTCATCAGAGAAACTGGTGTAGTTGAATAGATTATAGCCCAAAATATCCTTTTTGTCTTTTATCCCCATTGATCTCAACCGTGAATAATTGACATCTATCATGAGACCGTCCTTATCATACAATTCCAAGCCTACAGACAAGTCATTAAAGATATTATGCAATAAGTTATCAGCTATCCCATTTACCAAAGTCTGTTCCATGCAGCAAAATTTGTATAGTATTACAATATTGATTGTTTATCCAAGCAAAGTTACTTTAATATTTTGTTACATAGAAAGAAAGAGGCCTTTTAGCCTCTTTCAGTATCTTTATTTCGCATTTTGGTATAAGAAGCCTTCTGCTTTCGCTAATGTTTCCGGTTTGCCTATATCAATCAGATGCAACTTTTCTGTCAAGTAACCACCATAGTTTACTTGCCGGCAAGTGGCAAGATAGAAATCCATGATAGAGAATTTTCCATCCCATGAGGGAGAGGTCATCCATTGAAAAATGGCGGGCGAAAGTACATGGATGCCACTGAATGCATATTCTTGATAAAGGGAAGAATCATACTGAAAACCTTCCGGTTTCACTTGTTCCGTATCCTTGTTTATCCATCCGCAAAGTCTCTTATCTGTATCAAAAAGAAGATAGCGGGAGGTTTTACGTTGGCTGGCCAGTAAAGTGGCAACAGCACCGCTTCGTAAATGGTAGTCATATAATTCTTTCAGATTCACATCTGAAAGAATATCGACATTGTGTATCAGGAAAGGCTCATCGGAGTTTTCAAAGAAAGAACGGGCTTTCTTAATTCCCCCACCGGTGTCGAGCAACAGATCGCGTTCATCGGAAATATGTATGATAAGCCCAAAATTCTCATTGGCTTCTAAGAAATCAAGTATTTGTTCGCCAAAATGATGGATATTAATCACTATTTCTGTGAATCCGGCAGCTTTCAGTTTTAAGATCACATGTTCCAACATCGGATGTCCGGCTATGGGAACCAAAGCCTTCGGCATGGTATCGGTGAGCGGCTTCAGCCGGCTACCCAAACCGGCTGCAAATATCATTGCTTTCATTCTTTCGGTTACTTTCTTCTTTAATATTTACTCTTCTTAGATTGTTGCCTCAAACGTATGTTCGATATTCTGTTCCCGATGCACCAGTTCGACTTTCACACCAAATTTCTGATTCAGGTGCTCTGCCAGATGCTGGGCAGAATAAACAGAACGATGCTGTCCGCCGGTGCAACCGAAGCAGACGGACAAATTGCTGAATCCGCGTTCCATATAACGTTGCACGGAGGCATCCACCAAAGCATAGACATGATCGAGGAAACGGAGTATTTCTCCATCTTCTTCCAAGAAAGTGATTACAGGTTCATCCAGTCCGGTGAAAGGTTTGTAACGCTCATACTTACCGGGATTATTCACGGCGCGACAGTCGAATACATAACCTCCTCCGTTACCCGTGGAGTCATCAGGAATGCCTTTCTTATAAGCAAAGCTCATTACTTTGACAGTTAGCTGCCGCTTTTTCAGATCATCCGTAAACTGTTTCAGTCCGGTAAGCTCCCGCAAAACGTTACAGAGATACGGATATTCCGGATATTCTTCTTTCAACAATTCACGCAGGTTCTCGATAGCATAGGGAACACTTTGGATAAAATGCGGTTTCTTTTCGAAATAGCCACGGAAACCATAAGCTCCCAGCACTTGCAGCGTACGGAAAAGGACAAAGTGACGAAGCTGGCTATAAAAATAGGATTCGTCAATCGGTTGGTATTTGCGAAGAGCTTCCATATACTCTTGCAGCAGTTCTTTACGAAGACTATCGGGATATTTCGCTTTCGCTTGCCACAGGAAAGAGGCTATGTCGTAATAGAACGGGCCTTTACGTCCTCCTTGAAAGTCAATAAACCATGGTTCGCCATCTTTTATCATCACATTACGGCTCTGAAAATCACGATACATAAAAGTAGCGGAAGAACTACGAAGCAAGACATCACTCATTTTCTGGAAATCATCTTCCAGTTTATCCTCCTGAAACTCCATACCGGTAGCTTTCAGGAAGCAATATTTAAAGTAATTCAAATCCCACAAAATGGAACGTTGATTGAACTCCGGTTGAGGATAACAACGGGAAAAATCAAATCCATCGGCCCCGGCAAACTGAATAGCAGGAAGCAGACGAATTGTTTTGCGGAGCAACTCTTTCTCCTCTTCTGAAAAGACACTGGTAACACGTCCTTTCTCTATGGCATGAAACAATAGAGCATCCCCCAAATCTTCCTGCAAATAATAGGTTTTATCTTCCGAGACAATGCGAACTTCGGGAACAGGCAGACCGCACTTACGGAAGTGCCCCGCCATATAAAGAAATGCTTCATTCTCATCAGTTGAAGCCCCGTAGACTCCAATCAACGGCTGAATACCCGTCAACCGAAAATAACGGCGGTTGGAACCGGAAGACGGTAATTCTGTTATGTTTTCAGCGGGAACGCCCGTATATGACTGATAAAGTTTCTGTAGTTCTTCAGTAATCATAGTCGTATATTTTCGAGCAAAGATAGAGAATCTAGCTAAATAATACTATCTTCCCGCTGATAAAAACCGCCTACTTTACCAAATCCGTGGTGTATAGGTCTTTATTCCGATGACATGGTACATGACTCATTCAATCGTTACTCCCATTCTTCTCAACCATGCTTCTACCCCGCTGGCACGACCGGGCATATCGATCCCGTCATCATCAGGGCGTCCGGGAGTCGTAATATCATCCGGATCAAGATCCTCCGGAAGAGTTACCGGGATATGTTTCGAATTAGGAGTCAGTTTGTAAATCTTCTGCATTGATTCGTTGAGATAAGTTGTTGCGCCATAAGTGATAAACGGAATAATCGTTTTACCGCTCAAATCATAATTGTCGAGAAAGGTACAAACAACCATAGCAGGTTGGTGCCACCAGCAAGGCGAACCGACAAAAATCGTATCATACTGCGCGATCGTTTCGGCAGCAGGCAGATTGGCTACCCCCGGACGTAAATCATTGTAAGCTTCGTTTTGAACACGGTCGCTGTCGTCATAGGGATTCGAGGCATAAGGAACAGATGCCCTGATACGATATACATCAGTCCCAAGTAGTTCTACAATACGTTCTGCAACCGCTTGCGTATTACCTGTTGCAGAGAAATAAGCAACCAAAATTTTACTGTTGCCAGATAATTGATCGGGAGTGTCCGGTTGTTCCGTCCCCGAAACAGAATTATCATCATTCTTTGAACAAGCAGCCGCTATTGTCAGGGAAAAGCATAAAAAGGGGATTAAAAGTAACTTTCTCATACGTTGTTTTTTATATTATTTATTCAATTTGTTATGATGCAGCCACTCGGTCAGCAAATCTGCAATCTCAATATTATTAAGGTCAGACATCATGAAATGTGTATTGCCCCGAATACCCATTTTAGGAAGTTCAACCAATGTAGCATTACCACCGTGACGATTGATTGCTTCCACAAACTTACGCCCCATCTGAAGCCGTACCCGCCAATTCTCACCGCCAAGTTTATCGGTTACTTCTTCAGGAATATAATCACCGAAATAAAGGACAATTGGAATTTTTGTCAGTTTCATAAAATCGTCCATCGGCACACTTACTCCTTTAAGTGTTCCCGTCAAACCCGGCATCGGTTCAGGAACTTCTCCTTCAGGAAAAACATACGTTCCCGGCTCGTAAGATACGATCCCCCGAATATTCGGATTTTCGATAGCTGCCAGCCATCCCGGAAATCCTCCTGCCGAATGTGTTACGATAATTCCCTCACCGATGCGACCGAACAAAGCATCGAGTGCTGTAAGGTCGGTTTTCATATCGTGCCGACTGATGTCAGGTGTCATTTGGCGAAAGAATTGTTCAAGCGATGCAGAATCAGTCGGAAACTGTACACCCTTATTAAAAGCCGGCCATTCACCGATACGGAAAATATCAAACCAGAATTGCTCGTCTGCCTTCGGTTCTAATTTTGTTTCAGCAGTTGTCCGTCCTGCCCGCCCACGACCGGGCATATCAGCAACATAAGTGCCAAAGCCTCGCCGCAACATTAATGTCTGAAATCCCTCACGTCCGTCAGGTGTCATTTGCCAGCAACGTCCTGACTGTCCATAACCATGGATGAAGACCAACGGAAGCCGATAAGCATCGACCGGAATTTGGAAATCGACAACAGCATGGTCCGCATGATAACTCTGCCCTTGTTCGATAGGCGTACCGAAACCGGTAAATTTACTGTTATCGTATGCGCCAGAGTGTTGAACAACTGTTCCTCCAACAGCAAAACTGCCCTGTTTAGCGATTGCAAGCGGCGTATCGCTTACAGATATATTCCGCCCAAAACTACCCACCCACATAAGAAGGATAAATAAACTTATAGATAATCGTTTCATACATATTGTTTTTAAGTAATTACACCTCTTTTTATTGTCTGTTAGCTCTCTTTATATCCACCAGCGAGATATATTCATTCCGGTATCGGGCATTCGGATTTCGTTCACCATTTGCCAACAAAGGGTCCTCGTCATTTTTCTTGAATTGAATAGCTTTCTGCGGACAATTCTGAATGCAGGCAAAACAGAAATCACAATCCCCCTGCATTTTAATGCCGTTTGAAGTAAACTCATAATTTCCACGCGGACAGACATCCGTACAAGCTCCACAATCAATGCAATTCTTCGTGACAACAAAATAATTTTCGCTCCTTTTGAGAAAACCGACTTCCGGGTCGAGCCCTGAACGTGCCATGAATCCAGCGTGCATCTGCCGTTCTTCTTCACTTACCGGTTCGTGCCAATGCCGCCTTTGTGATAAGTCTTCGGTAATCTGCCGCAAGTTCTCCGGAATATGTTTGTCTATTTTTATCTGTTCATTCATATCGAAGTTCGGCAGCCAGTTATCCACCATGATGAGCGTGGTGATATAGTCGAATTTGTTGCCAGCCTTACTCGATATATCATTCCATATCTCTACCGAATCGCATTTCCTCGCTCCATAAGTGAGCACTGCAAACTTATATGCTGCTTTTAACTTTGCTTTCTTTATGAAATTCCTCACCATATTAGGCGGCATATGACCGTATATCGGATAAACAAGACCTATTTCATCAGCCTCAAACTCATACCGGTTCTGCTTTACCATTTGCGGAATACTCAACAACTGTTCTTCCGACTCCACTAATTGGCGGGCAGCATGTAAACAGTTTCCCGTGGCAGTGAAATACAAAATGATGCGCTTCTTCTGTGGTTTTTCAGCACAAGAAGTCAAAGCTGGCAATCCTATGGATGAGGCGGCGGCTCCGGCAACCATCCTGCCCATTCGTGCTAAAGCTTCTCTACGGCTGATCCTTTTATCTGTTCCCATATCGTTTAATTATATTATTATCAGTTTACACTACTCCTGCCTTCCAAAAAGACAGAAACACCCATTTTGCTTATTCTTCAGCCCGCTCTAATTCATTATACTCTTTATCCGTTACCGGTTCCAACCAGTCGACCGGACCTTTCGAAACCTGTGTACCGATGGCAACATGTGTAAACTCGCTGTCGGGAGCCGCACCGTGCCAATGTACTATATTGGGAGCGATTCTCACAACATCACCGGGATGAAGCACTTGTATGCTTTTTCCTTTTTCCTGATAATATCCCTTCCCTGAAGTACAAAGCAAAATCTGACCGCCCGGATGCGAATGCCAGCTATTGCGCACACCCGGCGCGAAAGTTACATTACTGACAGTGCAGTCCATTGAATCAGTCGCCGCGACAAATCTTTCAAGCCATGCCTCACCCGTAAAGTTCGGATTATCTACTATCAAAGAACCTTTGGAGAACACATCTTTCTGAACAGTGGCTTCCATCTCTTTCTCATTTTGATTACAGCAAGCACTCATCAGCACCGCAACAGCAATTATAAATAGTTGTTTCATACTGTGTCGTTATTTTAGGTATTGTTTGAAGTAGTTATCCAACTTGGGAAGCGTTATTTTCAGATACTCCGGACGGTCGTAAAGATCGACGTGGGTAGCACCCGGTACAACGAACAGTTCCTTGGGTTCTGCAGCTTTTGCATAGGCATCTTCCGAGAAATAGGCAGATACGGCATTCTCTCCTGCGATGAAAAGTAACGGGCGTGGTGAAATCGTTTCAATCTGTACAAACGGGAAGAAGTTCATCATCGGCGCAAGGCTCGTATAAGAATAATAGGCCGTAGAGTTAGGATGCTGTCCACGCGCAGGATTATCATAATAATCAAGGAAGTCGAGAGCGTATTTGGGTGTCGAAGCATCCACCTTCTCCGGCAGGGCGCGGATATCTTTACGGTCTGCCCCGCCAAATTCTATCGTACGCTGACGACCGATTTCGTCGAGTGACGCCATCCGTTGTTCATAAGTCATCGAATCGCCTACACCCTGGCGACGGGCACGTCCCATATCGTACATGCTGATTGTTGCCACAGCTTTGATACGATGATCTATTTGCGCAGCACTCACCGAATAGCATCCGCCACCACAAATACCAATCACCCCGATTTTATCAATATCAACCGCCGGATGATTCGACAGAAAATCAACTGCTGCACTGAAATCCTCCACACGTACTTCGGGAGACTCTATACGCCGCGGATAACCACCACTTTCACCATAATAGGAAGCGTCAAATGCCAGTGTAACATACCCCTGTTCAGCCAGACGGCGTGCATAAAGCCCCGAAGTCTGTTCCTTTACACCACCGAAAGGATGACCGACAACCAGTGTCGGGTATCTCTTTGCCGGATCACAGTTGGCAGGGAGATAAAGATCACCAACCACATCAATCAGAAAACGGTTGTGAAATGTAACCTTCTGTTTCTTCACTCCATTTTCCACGACTACAACCGGTGTTCCGGGATTGACTATTAATCCTTTACTTTGCAATACTTCATCCAGCACCATCCGTCCGGCATCAGCTTCGTCACAACCTATCTGCTTCTCAACGATGGCAAGCAAATGGCGCAATTCGTCGGGTGTAACGCCCACATTCAAAGCAATACCTATATGGCCTTTCATCATTGGTTCTACCCCACCAATGGCAGCTAATACTGCTACGGTAGCAATTTCACGTTCGGAATAGGTCAGCACGTCACGTTCGAAAATATCGGCAAAAAGATGTTCTTTGAGAAACACTTCAATTTCGGGAGCCAATACAGCATAATCCGCTTTCGGAGCATCAACCGGTGCACCCGAAATCCTGGCTAGTATATCCCGTCCGCGGTCGTACTTGCTTCGGGTATCGGTAATTGGTGAAGCTTCACGCCCTCTTTTATCCTCAATACCGTTTGCCTTACGCTCATCGAGTACGGCGACAAAAGTCTGTAATCCGCGAAGAGCTCGCGGAAAACCGCAATAAGCATAAGAATGAACCATTATCTCTTTCAATTCATTGACGGTCATTCCGTCCTCCAATCCTGCAACGAGGGCTGGTTTCAGTTTTGCAAGGTCTCCTTTACCCACAAGGGCGGCAACCTCTACGATATATTGCTGCTTCTTATTCATCACTTGTTCTGCTTTCGGGGTTTGTGCCATGCCTAAAGAGGCAAGACAAACCATCCATATTCCTAAAATGTACTTTTTCATTATAACCCTTTTTCTAAACGGACTAAACAGCCCAGAGCCAACATCCAGTCCGATAGCGGACATTTGCAATTTCTTGTTTCCTAATTTTCTGTACTTCATACTCTCGTTATTTAGATGATTCAAATTACCAACTTTCGATGATGCAAAATTATGTGATAAATAGAAGCGCGTCCATAGACGGATTACGGTTTCAAATACCAATTTTACTGATTGGATATGGCTTGCTTTCAGCAGAATAACACAAATTACATAATCACTAACCGATATTACTGATTCTGCTACCGAAAGATTGCTTGTATATAAAATTCTGCTATCTTTGCCATAGAAAAAAAATAGAGTATGGGAACAATCATAAAGTTAGATTCGGTGCAAGACTACAACGAACTGTTGGGAGTAGAGACTGTTCATCCATTAGTAAGCGTAGTCGATTTTTCGGAATTAGAGAGTGTCCGCCACTGTCTGAAGAATTTTGGTTTTTACTGCATTTTCCTCAAACATATTGATTGCGGCCCGCTACTTTACGGACGTAACCAATATGATTACCAAGAGGGAACGTTAGTCTTTATTGCACCGGGACAGGTTGCCGGCATTGATGACGACAAAGTATCGTATCGGTACAAAGGATGGTGTCTGATGTTTCACCCCGATTTGCTGCGTGGCACCTCTCTCGGGCGTCGCATGGCAGATTACTCGTTCTTTTCATACTCGTCGAACGAAGCATTGCACATGTCCGAACGCGAACAGCATATTATCATTAACTGTTTCCACGAAATTAAAGAAGAGCTGCAACACGCCATTGACAAACACTCCAAACAAATCATTACGGCCAATATCGAAGTATTACTCAACCACTGCGTCCGTTTTTACGACCGTCAGTTCGTAACACGTGAAACTGTGAACAAAGACTCACTAACCCGTTTTGAGGGTTTATTACGTGATTATTTTGCTTCGGATAAGCCCCAGCAACTCGGTTTACCCTCGGTTGCATGGTGCGCCGACCAGCTACATCTATCCGCTAATTATTTCGGTGATCTTATTAAGAAAGAAACCGGAAAATCAGCACAAGAATATATCCAGTTGACCACTATCGACCGTGCTAAAGAATTGCTGATTGAAGGTAATAAATCGGTCAGTGAAATCGCTTACGAATTAGGCTTTAAATATCCGCATCATTTAAGCCGATTATTTAAAAAAGTGGTAGGGATGGCTCCGAATGAATATAAGATAGCAATCTAGCAAATCTCATTATATGGAAGGATTTTCAGTGCAGGGATTAAAGGTTTTCAGTGCAGAAATTTATAATAGTTTATGCAGCAGGGCAGACGCATTAAAAATTATTTTCCTGTAAAAG
>NZ_QTMW01000019.1:0-128007 GCF_003604005.1 Bacteroides sp. OF03-11BH
CTCCCAAGCAATCACGCTTACTAGTGCACAACCCTTGAAGGTTACTTTAGGAGAAGATACGCAGGTGTTGGACGAAGTAGTCGTTACTGCATTAGGTATCAAGCGCGCAACTAAAGCATTAAGCTATAATGTGCAAGAAGTAAAAGGTGATGAATTGACAACTGTAAAAAGTGCCAATTTTATGAACTCACTGGCTGGAAAGGTGGCTGGTGTTAATATCAATGCATCTTCATCCGGTGTTGGAGGGGCTACGCGTGTAGTTATGCGTGGTACCAAATCTATATCTTCAGACAATAATGCTTTATATGTAATTGATGGTGTTCCTATTTTTAATACAAATAAAGGTGACACTAACGGACAATATTCAGCCCAACCGAGAGGAGAGGGTATATCTGATATCAATCCGGAAGATATTGAAAGCATGTCTGTATTAAGTGGACCTGCTGCTGCGGCCTTGTATGGCTCTAATGCAGCGTCTGGTGTAATTTTAATTACTACAAAGAAGGGAAAAGAAGGTAAGGCACGAATTATTATTTCTAATAATTCTACTTTTTCCAATCCTTTTATAATGCCTGAATTCCAAAATTCTTATATAAACCGCGCAGGTTCCTTTGCTTCATGGGGAGATAAAGCGTCTTCCCTTTTCGGAACTTATGAGCCAAAAGATTTTTTCAATACAGGTACTAATATTCAGAATAACGTTTCTTTATCTGTTGGTAATGAAAAGAATCAAACTTATCTGTCTGTAGGTACTACTAATGCAACTGGTATCATTCAAAATAGCAAATATGACCGTTACAATTTTACCTTCAGAAATACAACAAAATTCCTGAAGGATAAAATGACATTAGATGTGGGTTTTAGCTATATTATCCAAGAAGATCTTAATCTAATGGCACAAGGTGAATATTTCAATCCACTACCAGCCGTATATCTATTCCCGCGTGGCGAAAACTTTGAAGCTGTGAGGATGTATAAAACGTATGACACAACTCGTAAGATTGATGTACAGAACTGGGGATGGGGTGATCCTGGATACAGTATGAAAAATAATCCATATTGGGTGGCTAATGAGATGAACCATGGTATGAAAAAACAACGCTACATGGCTAATGCCAGTTTAAAATATGAAATTTTAGATTGGCTTGATGTGACAGGGCGTGTCCGCATTGATAATGCAACCAATGATTATTCAGATAAAAGAAATGCTTCTACTGACCTTTACTTTACTAATAGTTCTATTTATGGATTCTATAAGTACTATAAAGCTGACGATAGACAGGCTTATGCAGACGTGATGGCTAATATTAATAAACGCTTTGGTGACTTAAGTTTAAGTGCTAATATTGGCGGTAGTTTTACTCAAACTTATTATGACGAAAGAGGATTCCAAGGTGGTTTGAAAGATATGTCTAATGTTTTTAGTCTATATAATATGACTACTACCTTGGATAAAGATACTTATCCTATAGAAAGTGGATATAAACAACGTACCAACTCTATTTTTGCTAGTGCGGAAATTGGCTGGAAGAGTATGTTATATATGACTTTAACCGGGCGTAATGATTGGGATTCAGCATTGATTAATACAGAACAATCATCTTTCTTTTATCCATCAATAGGACTTTCAGGAGTAATTTCCGAAATGGTGAAATTACCCAAAGCTATTACTTATTTGAAAGTACGCGGTTCATTTGCTTCAGTAGGTGCTCCTATTCCTAAGAATCTTTCTTCTAACAAAACGTATGAGTGGGACCCTGCGACTAGTCAATGGAAATTACAAACTTACCGTCCTTTGCCTAAACTTTATCCTGAACGTACAAATTCTTGGGAGGCTGGTTTGAATGCCAAATTCTTTAATAATAGTTTAAGTTTGGAAGTTACCTGGTATAAGGCTAATACTCGCAAACAAACATTCCAGGTTCCTTTGTCAGGAACCGCTGTATATGCGACTATGTATGCACAGTCTGGTAATATTGAGAATAAAGGTATGGAATTTTCTTTAGGGTATAATAAATCATGGGGAGATTTCTCATGGAATTCCAATTTGACTTTTAGTTTTAATAAAAATAAGATTGTAGAACTCTTGGATGATGCAGTGGATGATGAAGGTAATCACTATAGTTTGAGTGAGATAGATAAAGGTGGCATTGGATCGGCTAAAGTTATTCTTCGTAAAGGAGGAAGCATGGGAGACATGTATGTCACTAATCGTTTGAAACGTGATAACGAAGGAAATGTATTTATTGATAAAGCGAGCCAGAATGTGAAAAAAGAGGATATAAAGAATTCGGATGAGTTTATTCATATTGGCTCTGTATTGCCTAAGAGCAATTTAGGCTTTAGAAATGATTTCTCTTATAAAGGCATTAGCTTGGGATTCATGCTTGCTGCCCGCTTTGGAGGTATTGTTATCTCACCAACACAAGCTGTAATGGATCAGTTCGGAGTATCTAAGGTCACAGCTTTAGCACGTGATAATGAAGGTGTTCCTGTAAATAATGGAAAAGTGGATCCCCAGACTTATTATACAGAAGTGGGTGGAATAAGTGGATTGATGTCTAACTATGTATATAGTGCTACTAATGTTCGTTTACAAGAGTTATCGGTGGGCTATTCACTTCCAGCCAAATGGTTTAATAACAAATGTAATCTTAGTTTGTCAATAACAGGTCACAACTTGTGGATGATTTATAATAAAGCACCATTTGATCCGGAAGCTACCGCTTCTACTGGTACTTATTATCAAGGTGTTGATTACTTTATGCAACCAAGTTTGAGAAGTTGGGGATTTAATGTAAAAATACAGTTTTAACGATAAAAGAATAACCAAATGAAAATATATAAATTCATAACGCAGATTTCTATTGCAGGCTGTATGCTTGTTGGAACTCCAATGTTACAAGGATGCATGGATAATAGCTTGAATGATCCGTTGGGAAAAGTTTCGGAAGAAGAACTTGGACGAGATGGATTTGCTGCCAATGCTTTCTTCTTGACTTTATGTGATTATGCATATCCCATAGCTACTGAAAACATTTATAATACCAATGAATCCTTGATTGGTGACTGCTATGGACGTTATCAAGTAATGGCAACAGATAAGTTTAAAGGGGCAAATTTTGCTACATATAATGCACCCGAGAACTGGTTAAACTGGCAGTTTGCAGATGATAATGTAATGGTATTGACGTATGGTGCATGGAATAAAATAAAGAATGTAACCCAAGGGACAGGGGTTAACTTTGCATGGGCACAGATCCTAAGAATTGCGACAATGCATCGTATGCTTGATATGTATGGGGCACTTCCTTATTCCCAAATTTCAAGTGATAAACTTTCGACTCCTTACGATACAATGGAGGAAGCATATCATGCAATGTTTACTGATCTGACTGATGCAATTAATGTAATGACTGTTTATGTGACCGAAAATCCAAACAACAGAACGATGGCTAAGTATGATAAAGTTTATGACGGTGATTTTGAGAAATGGGTGAAATTTGCAAATTCACTGAAACTACGTATGGCCATTCGTATTCGTTTTGCAGATCGTGAATATGCCAGACAGATGGCGGAGGAAGCTATTAACCATTCTATAGGGGTAATTACTTCCAATGAAGATAACGCAACTTCTTTAGGCACTAAAAATCAATTGTATACGGTATTAGTGCAATGGCCTGACCAATGTGTCTCTGCCGATATTACATCTTATATGAAAGGATACAACGATCCACGTATGTCGAAATATTTTAAAAAGAAAACGAGCGATAAAGGAGATGATGATTATGTGGGTATGCGCGCAGGTTTGTCTTATGGTAATGATATTACCGGACCGACTTTCTCTAGAATAAATGTTGGAGAGATGGATCGTACTTTATGGATGAGTGCAGCTGAAACAGCTTTTAATAAAGCTGAAGCGGCAATGTTAGGATGGGATGTAAAAGGAGAAACGGTGAAAGATTTGTATGAATCAGCTATCAGACTTTCCTTTGCACAATGGGGAGTATCGGATGGTATTGACCAATACCTGAATGATGAATCAAGTACTCAGGCTGATTATGTAGATCCTAATGAGAATAAGGGGAATGAAAGTGCTATTAGTTCTATAACTATCAAATGGAAAGATGATGCTGGTGAGGAAGAAAAACTGGAAAGATTAATAACCCAAAAATGGATTGCAATGTGGCCTTTGGGACAAGAAGCATGGAGCGAGTATCGTCGTACTGGGTATCCGCGTTTTTTCCCGTTATTGAATGGAAATGTAACCAATCTTCCTTCCGCTAATCGTATTCCGTTCCCACCATCGGAATATATTCGTAATGCTGCTAATGTAAATGCTGCTGTAAGTAAATTGGGTGGCGCTGATAATTATCAGACTAAGGTTTGGTGGCAGCGTAGGGATAAGTGAATAATAGTATAATCTATATTAATATAAATAGTATGAGAAAGATATTCTATTTTATAATGTTGTTATTTGGCATAACGGTTGCGAATACAGCGTGTGATGATTGGACAGACATGGAACCAAAATTCCAGGAAGATATGACTCAGTCGTCACTTCCGGAAGAATACTATGCCCAGCTTCGCGCTTATAAGAAAACAGATCATCCGGTTGCTTTCGGATGGTTTGGTAATTGGACCGGAAATGGAGCTACTTTAGAAAAATGTTTAGCCGGACTTCCTGATAGTGTGGATTTTGTTTCTATTTGGGGTAACTGGAGAAATTTGACAGAAGCGCAAACAAAAGATTTGCGTTATGTACAAAATGTAAAAGGGACTAAAGCTTTGATGTGTTTTATTGTTCAAAATATCGGTGACCAATTGACTCCCGAGGAATATAAAGATAATTATCTGGAATTCTGGGGATGGAATGAGAATAAGGAAGAAGCTATAAAGAAATATGCCCATGCAATATGTGATAGTATTGATAAATATGGATATGATGGCTTTGATATTGACTATGAGCCTAATTTTGGTCATCGAGGTAACATGAGTGGAAGTGATGAGAATATGTTGTTGTTCATTCAGACCTTGGGAGAAAGAATCGGACCAAAATCGGGTACAGACAGGCTATTAGTAATTGACGGTGAGCCACAAAGTATTGTATCGGAGTCAGGTCCTTATTTTAATTATTTTATAGTGCAGGCTTATGATTCTCCAGGAGATAATACTGGACGTGACAATTTGGATAGCCGTTTAAACTCTACAATAAGAAACTTCGATGGGCATTTGACTGCAGAAGAAGTTGCTAAGAAATATATTGTAACTGAAAACTTTGAAAAATGGGCTTTGTCTGGTGGGGCTGATTTCACTGATCGATATGGAAATAAAATGAAGTCATTGGAAGGTATGGCACGTTGGACACCTATTATTAACGGGAAAAAATGTGTAAAAGGAGGGGTTGGAACTTATCATATGGAGTATGAATATACAATTGATGGTACAGAAGAATCTTATCCTTATTTGCGTAATGCTATCCGCATTATGAATCCACCGGTAAAATAATAAATTTAAAGATATAATAATTATGAGATATCTGGTAAAAAATAAAAATACAATAATGTTCGCCTTTGCCATATTGCTTTGTGCAATTATAGCAAGTTGTGAAGATGCAAAGTATGATACTATCGGCAGTAGAATTTATTTAGCTGAATCCAGTAGTTTGTCTTATGAGTCCAAAAAGGTAACAGTAGCCGAAGAGGGTAGTGTTGTCACTGTGACTCCGCGGTCGGGACAAATTGCAACAGAAGATATAGAAGTTACTTTGGGACTAAGTCCGAAATCGTTGGAAGTATATAATACAAAAAGTGGTACGAACTATAAATCTATGCCGGAAGGTTCATATTCTTTTGATCAAAAGACAGTGGTTATAAAAAAAGGAGAATTAGTGGCTCCTACTGTTAAAGTAACAATTGATCCGTTGACAAAGGAAATGCTTGATTCTGGTGATAAATTTGCACTACCGGTTGCTATTACTGCTGTATCAGGTGGGCAACAAACTTTGGAAGGTGCAGATGTGATGATTTATATCATGGATCAGGTTATTATAACCTCTGCACCAGTGTTGACGGGTACAAAACCAATTACTATGGAAATGCGTCAGGATTATACAGTAACTCAATGGTCACTTGAAATGCGTATTAATATGAGCGAACTTGGGGATGGGGTGACTCCTGGAGTTGGTTATCCTGGTCCTCCTAGCTATCAGAATCAAGCAATATTTTCTGCAGGTCCAGGTAATGGTATCGCAGAAGATGGTGAAATTTATATCCGTTTTGGTGATGGCCCGATTCCTGGTAATATTTTGCAGATAAAAACACAAGGTACTCAAGTAAATGCTGCTACTAAGTTTAAAAATAATCAATGGTATCATTTAGCATTTGTTTGTGATGGAGTGAAATTGACTATTTATGTAAATGGAAATATTGATGCAACATTAGATCTTCCAAGAAAACCTTTGCGTCTTGTTAAGAATAGTTTTGGTATATGCAATGGTGATTGGATGGTTACAGATGCTATAGTTAGCGAAGTACGTTTTTGGACTACTGCTATTTCACAGTCGCAGATTCAGAATAATATGTTTGCGATAAATCCGGGTACGGATGGCTTGGAGGCTTATTGGAAATTGAATGAAGGGGCAGGAACCGAGTTTAAAGACGCAACTGGTCATGGAAATAAAGCCACGGCGCCTAATGGAGTTGTCAGATGGGTAGATGGCATTAGATCAGATGGTAAATAATATAATATTCAAATGATGTAATTATGAGATTGAAAAATATAATATGGAAAACAGTAGTGATGTCATTAATGGCATCACCACTGTGCATCTCTTGTGACGATGATGACGAAGTTACTGTAAATTCTAAGTTTTATCTTTCTACGAAAGTTTTTCCGGTAGATTCTTATGAAGCATCGTTGTCAGTGATTTTGAAAGATAATTCAGTGGTCGTAAATGAGTTACAACCTAATTATCGGTTTGTTGCATGTGCCACGGAGAGATTATCGAAAGATGTGAAAATAACAGCCGATAGTGATGATAATCTAGTAAGTGCTTACAATAAAGCTAATGATACGGAATATAACATATTACCTGCTGAAAATTATTCTTTCACCAATAAAACTGTTACTATTGAAAATGGAGAAAGTGTATCTGGAGATTCTATAAAAATAGAGCTATTAAATGTAGGATCGTTGACTACAGAAGGGATATTTGTTGCCAGTTACCATATCTTCTATAGAAGGTAATAACTTAGATGCACTTAGCTCTAACAGAGGAGTAGTTTATGTGAAAATTCAAAATATTCATGTCAATGTAGAGTCCGGGCAACCGGCTGAAGGTACTTTGATTGCCGATCGTTCTGGCTGGACTGTAAAAGTTGCCCCGACGACTCGTGGAGATGCTAAAAATCTAATTGATGGAACAAATTCTGATGTAGCTCGTGATGGAGGAGCAGAATATTGGCTAACTGTGGATATAGGTAAGGTGCAGACATTAACAGGAATAAGAAATAAGTGTTATGCTAGTAGTTATTCACCGACTGCAGTAGAAGTATTTACTTCAGGTGATGGAATAAAATGGAAATCTATCGGAACTGTAACTATTTCAAGAAGTGGCACACAATATATTAAGTTTTCGAAAGCTATTGAAACGCGTTATTTAAAGTATTATGTGAAACAAGGTCCCAATACGGTCAGCCTTACGGAATTTGACCTATATGCGAAATAATTAATAGGTTATTGAAAATTTTTAAGTCCCACTTTTTCGTATTTTCGGATAAAGTGGGACTTATTATATAAGTTAATAAATAAAAAAAGAAAAAGATTGATTGTTTAATAGTATCATATTGATTGTATTACTATTATATAATAACTTTTAATAGCAAGAAAAACATGAAATTATCTATTATTCTACGGTTCTGTTTATGGTTTATGGGAATTAGTATGGCGTTTCCGTCTCTCTCTCAAACTATGTTAGTAACTAATGGGAATACAAGTTCTAGGATCATTTTGAAAGAGAATAATCAAATATCGTGGACAGCTGCAAATTTGTTACAAACATTTATTCAAAAAGTAACCAGTTGTAAGCTGCCTGTTGTTATAAGTCAAACTCCTCGAAAAGGAGATATTCTCATTGGTGGTCAATCTCCAGCGGAAGTAACAGAGGATGGATTCTCTATTTCTACTCAAGATGGTATTCTAAAAATATCTGGTAAAGAAAACGGTGTTGTATATGGGGTTGTTACTTTATTGGAGCAATATTTGGGTATCGATTATTGGGGAGAGAATGAATATTCTCTTACCCCTTCAAAAACGGTGAACTTACCCTTCATTAATAAAGTCGAAAACCCGGGCTTTCGTTATCGTCAGACACAATGTTATGCTATCCATACAGACTCTATTTATAAGTGGTGGAATCGTTTAGAGGAACCGAATGAAGTGTTTGCTGCCGGTTATTGGGTGCATACTTTTGATAAGCTTCTGCCTTCATCCATTTATGGGAAAGAACATCCGGAATATTATTCTTACTTCAAAGGAAAACGCCACCCGGGAAAGGCCAGTCAGTGGTGTTTGAGTAATCCGGAGGTTTTTGAGATTGTTGCTCAACGTGTTGATTCTATTTTCAAAGTAAATCCAGATAAACATATCATGTCTGTAAGTCAGAATGATGGTAATTATACAAATTGTACGTGTGATGCTTGTAAGGCAATTGATGATTATGAAGGAGCATTATCAGGAAGCATCATCACTTTTCTGAATAAGTTGGCTGCCCGTTTTCCGGATAAAGAGTTTTCCACATTGGCTTATCTATATACAATGAATCCTCCGAAGCATGTGAAACCTTTGCCAAATGTGAATATTATGTTGTGTGATATTGACTGTGACCGTGAAGTAACTTTGACGGAGAATGCTTCGGGAAAAGAGTTTGTGAAAGCCATGGAAGGATGGTCTAAGATTACCAATAATATTTTCGTGTGGGATTACGGTATTAACTTTGATAATTATCTGGCTCCATTTCCTAATTTCCATATTTTACAGGACAATATCCGTCTTTTCAAAAAGAATCATGCCACCATGCATTTCTCTCAAATAGCAGGGAGCAGGGGAGGAGATTTTGTAGAACTTCGTGCTTATTTAGTGTCAAAGTTAATGTGGAATCCCGAAGTTAATGTAGACTCATTGATGCAACATTTTCTGCATGGATATTATGGTGAAGCAGCGCCATATCTTTATCAGTACATAAAGATAATGGAAGGCGCATTAATCGGTAGTGGACAGCGGTTGTGGATATATGATTCACCCGTATCACATAAGTATGGCATGCTAAAGCCTGCTTTGATGCGTCGTTATAATCATTTATTTGATTTGGCTGAAAAGGCTGTTGCAGCAGATCCCGATTTCTTAAAACGAGTTCAACGGGCACGTCTGCCAATTCAGTATTCAGAACTGGAGATTGCACGAACAGAGACAGAAAAAGATTTGGTAGATATCAATAAAAAGTTAGACCTTTTTGAGGAACGCGTGAAAGAGTTTCAAGTTCCTACATTGAATGAGCGTTCCAATTCACCGGTAGACTATTGCAAATTGTATCGTAAACGTTACATGCCGCAGAAAGAAAAAAGTTTGGCTTTGGGTGCAAAAGTTACTTATCTAATTCCTCCTACGGGAAAATATGCGGCATTAGGAAAAAACGCATTGGTTGACGGTTTGTTTGGTGGAGCAACCTTTGTTGATAGCTGGATTGGTTGGGAAGGAACCGATGGTGCATTCGTTATAGATTTGGGCGAAGCGAAAGAGATACAAAGTGTGGAAACAGATTTTCTTCATCAAATAGGGGCCTGGATTCTTTTTCCTCTAAAGGTGGTTTATTCATACGCTGATGACGGTGAACATTATACGCATTGGAAAACGATTGATTTACCGGAAGAACGTACCGGTGAGGTAAAATTCCGTGGAGTCAAGGCTGAATCAGCCGAACCGATAAAAACTCGTTATGTAAAAGTAGAAGTCACTGGAACGAAAGAATGTCCGACTTGGCATTATGGTGTAGGCCATCCTTCGTGGTTCTTTATAGACGAAGTGATAATAAAATAAAAAAAGTAGGGGGAGACGTTAGTAGTTTCCCCCTTTTAGTTGTATTATATATAGATGGGTCAGAAAAATGTTTTTTTTCATCTATATACTATGATTTATGCAACAGAATAAAACTGCTTCTCAACGAAAAACTATTAACCCGGCTTGCTGGGTACCTACTGCTTATTTTGCAATGGGACTTCCCTTTATTGCTATTAATTTGGTTTCTGTTTTCATGTTTAAGGATCTTGGAATTTCGGATACGCAAATTGCATTCTGGACTTCTCTGATTATGATGCCTTGGACACTGAAATTTTTGTGGAGTCCTTTTCTTGAAATGTATCGGACGAAAAAATTCTTCGTATTGATTACAGAATTATTGAGTGGTGTATTGTTTGGAGTAGTAGCCTTTTCTTTGTTTTTTGATTACTTTTTCGCTATAAGTATCTCTACGATGGCAGTGATTGCCTTTAGTGGAGCAACGCACGATATTGCTTGTGATGGTGTATATATGGCTGAATTGAACAAGGAAGATCAGGCAAAATATATCGGAGTTCAAGGGGCTTTTTATAATGTAGCCAAATTGGTTGCTAATGGAGGATTAGTTGCTATGGCAGGAGCATTGGCAGAGCACTTCGGAGCAATAGAAGGTGCTTCGATAGATGTTAACAAAGGAGCGTATTCATCTGCATGGATGATTATTTTCGGCGTAATTGCGGCAATAATGGTACTGATCGGTATTTATCATATAAAAATGTTACCTTCTACACAGGTTCCGTCAACAACAAAGAAAACTGCATCGGAGGTTGGACACGAATTGGTAGCAGTAATTGCTAACTTCTTTACTAAAAAGCATATTCTTTATTACATCTGTTTTATTATTTTATATCGTTTGGCAGAAGGCTTTATCATGAAAATAGCTCCGCTGTTTTTACGTGCTTCAAGGGATGTAGGCGGCTTAGGACTGTCGTTAACAGAGATCGGCACGCTAAATGGTATCTTTGGTTCCGCTGCTTTCGTTTTAGGCTCATTGTTAGCAGGTATTTATGTCTCTAAGTTCGGATTGAAAAAGACACTGTTCACTCTCTGTTGTATTTTTAATCTTCCGTTTGTTGCCTATACTTTTTTGGCAGTTGCACAGCCTACTAATGTATATCTGATCGGAACTTGTATAACAATGGAATATTTTGGTTATGGCTTTGGTTTTGTCGGATTGACGTTGTTTATGATGCAACAGATTGCTCCAGGCAAACATCAAATGTCACATTACGCATTTGCTTCAGGAATCATGAATCTGGGAGTGATGCTTCCGGGAATGGTTAGTGGTTATCTTAGTGACTTATTAGGATATCGTAATTTCTTTATCTATGTGTTAATCGCAACTATTCCAGCTTTTCTGATTACTTATTTCATACCTTTCACGTATGATGACTCAAAAAATAAATAATATAAAATCAACGATTATGAATAAAATTCAAATTCCTTGGGAAGATCGTCCTGTCGGATGTACGGACGTTATGTGGCGTTACTCACAAAATCCAGTTATCGGACGTTATCATATTCCTTCATCTAATAGTATTTTCAATAGTGCTGTTGTTCCTTTTGAGGATGGTTTTGCAGGCGTATTCCGTTGTGATAACAAAGCTGTACAGATGAATATCTTTGCAGGTTTTAGTAAGGACGGAATTCATTGGGATATCAATCATGAACCTATTCAGTTTAAAGCAGGTAACACGGAAATGATTGAGTCGGAATATAAATACGACCCTCGTGTTACATGGATTGAAGACCGCTATTGGGTGACTTGGTGTAATGGCTATCATGGCCCTACGATTGGTATTGCCTATACTTTTGACTTTAAGGAGTTTTTCCAGTGCGAAAATGCTTTCTTGCCTTTCAATCGTAATGGTGTACTTTTCCCGCAGAAGATCGATGGCAAGTATGCGATGTTGAGTCGTCCCAGTGATAATGGACATACTCCGTTTGGCGATATATACATCAGCTATAGCCCGGATATGAAATATTGGGGTGAACACCGTTGTGTAATGAAAGTGACTCCTTTCCCGGAAAGCGCTTGGCAGTGTACAAAGATTGGTGCAGGTTCAGTTCCTTTCCTTACAGATGAAGGCTGGTTGCTGTTCTATCACGGTGTAATCACTACTTGTAATGGTTTCCGTTACGCTATGGGAGCTGCCATATTGGATAAAGATCATCCGGAAAAAGTTCTTTACCGTACACGTGAATATCTGATAGGTCCGGCTGCTCCTTACGAACTTCAGGGTGACGTTCCTAATGTAGTATTCCCCTGTGCTGCTTTGCAAGATGGTGAACGTGTTGCTGTTTATTATGGTGCGGCAGATACTGTGGTAGGTATGGCCTTCGGATATATAAAAGAGATTATCGATTTTACGAAACGAACGAGTATCATTTAATAAAGATATGAAACGTATTATATTAACTTACACACTTGCTTTTTCCCTTCTTTCCGCATCTGCGGGGGAAGGGGGAAGCCCTCCCCTAAAAAATACGGATAAAGGTCTTTTGATAGATTATGTAGATCCTTTTATCGGAACTACTAATTTCGGGACTACCAATCCCGGAGCGATTTGTCCAAATGGTATGATGTCTGTGGTTCCTTTCAATGTGATGGGATCTTCCGAAAACACATACGATAAAGATGCCCGATGGTGGTCTACGCCTTATGAATATACAAATTGTTTCTTTACCGGATATGCTCATGTGAATTTGAGTGGAGTCGGTTGTCCGGAATTAGGTTCTTTATTATTGATGCCTACTACCGGAGAACTGAATGTGGATTATAAAGAATATGGTAGTAAGTATAAGGATGAACAGGCCTCACCGGGCTATTATTCTAATTATCTGACTAAATATAATGTAAAAACAGAAGTTTCGGCTACTCCGCGTAGCGGTATTGCCCGGTTTACTTTCCCAAAAGGGAAAAGCCACATCCTGCTGAATTTGGGTGAGGGGTTAACGAATGAGAGTGGCGCTATGCTTCGTCGTGTAAGCGATAGCGAAGTGGAAGGAGTCAAACTACTTGGCACATTTTGTTATAATCCTCAAGCTGTATTCCCCATTTACTTTGTATTGCGGGTTAAGAAGAATCCTTCTGCAACAGGGTATTGGAAGAAACAACGTCCGATGATGGGGGTTGAGGCTGAATGGGATAAGGATCAGGGAAAGTATAAACTTTATACTCGCTACGGAAAAGAAATAGCAGGAGATGACATTGGTACTTATTTCTCCTTCGATACAGAAGAAGGTGAACAAGTAGAAGTACAAATGGGAGTTTCTTTTGTAAGCATAGAAAATGCCCGTTTGAATCTGGATCGTGAACAGGCTGGAAAGGAGTTTGAGAAGATTCATGCGGAAGCACGTTCCAAATGGAATCATGACTTGTCACGCATAACAGTGGAAGGTGGTACAGATGCCCAAAAGACTGTGTTTTATACAGCGCTTTATCATTTGCTGATTCATCCTAATATTTTGCAGGATGTAAACGGAGAATATCCGGCAATGGAAAGTGATAAGATCCTGACAACCAAAGGTGATCGCTATACCGTATTTTCTCTTTGGGATACCTACCGCAATGTTCATCAATTGCTGACCTTGGTTTATCCGGAACGTCAGATGGAAATGGTGCGCACAATGCTTGATATGTATCGTGAACATGGATGGTTGCCTAAGTGGGAATTATATGGCAGAGAAACATTGACAATGGAAGGTGATCCGAGTATTCCGGTAATTGTAGATACCTGGATGAAAGGTTTGCGTGACTTTGATGTTGATTTGGCTTATGAGGCAATGTACAAATCTGCTACGTTACCGGGGGCGGAAAACTTGATGCGTCCTGATAATGATGATTATATGTCTAAAGGATATGTACCCCTTCGTGAACAGTATGACAATTCCGTCTCTCATGCATTGGAATATTATATTGCCGATTTTGCATTGTCTCGTTTTGCAGCTGCTTTAGGTAAAAAGAAAGATGCAGAGATGTTCTATAAACGTTCTTTAGGATACAAACATTATTATAGTAAAGAATTTGGTACTTTCCGTCCGATTCTCCCCGATGGAACGTTTTATAGCCCGTTTAATCCGAGACAAGGAGAGAACTTTGAACCGAATCCCGGTTTCCATGAAGGTAGTTCCTGGAATTATACGTTCTATGTACCACATGATGTATATGGCTTGGCGAAATTAATGGGGGGAAAGAAACCTTTTATCGATAAACTACAAATGGTTTTTGACGAAGGACTTTACGACCCGGCAAATGAACCGGATATTGCTTATGCTCATTTATTCTCATACTTTAAAGGTGAAGAATGGCGTACGCAGAAAGAGACGCAGCGTTTATTAGATAAGTACTTTACAACAAAACCTGATGGTATTCCAGGAAATGATGATACGGGAACGATGTCTTCCTGGGCTATTTTCAATATGATCGGTTTTTATCCGGATTGTCCCGGACTGCCCGAATATACATTGACGACTCCGGTCTTTAATAAGGTAACGATCCGGTTAGATCCGAAATGGTATAAAGAGAACGAATTGGTGATTGAAACCAATCGTACTCAACCAGGAGCTTTATATATTGATAAGGTACTATTGAATGGCAAGAAGTTCAATAAATATCATATCACACATGATGAACTTGTTCACGGCAAATATTTAAAGTTTGATTTGAAATAACACACAGTGTTTCATAGGTATCGTTTTTGGGTTGACAGGGCTGTCGGACTTCTTATAGTCCGGCAGCCCATTTTTTTACATTTACTTCTGTTATTACTTCTTCGAAAATAGTGACGGTATATGCCCGGGATAGTGACGGTATCGGACCAAGATAGCGTCACTATTTGTCTTGGATACCGTCACTATCTTACTTTCATTAAATTATACTTCGTAGCATTTTTAGTTATTCTCTGTTTTATAGGTGATTACAAAAATCTATTCCATACGTCTACTATGTAAATCGTATGCAATAAAATAAAAAATGAGAAGAAATTTATTTAAACATATCCTTTGGATATTGATACTTGCAGAGTGTTTTCCTCTATTGGCAATTGCCGGATCGCAGCAAAAGGAACAACGTTATAAAATAGCCGTATGTGACTGGATGATTCTGAAACGTCAGAAAATCGGTTCATTCCAATTGGTACATGAATTGAATGGTGACGGTGTAGAATTGGATATGGGTGGCCTTGGCAAGAGGGAAATGTTTGATAATAAATTGCGCAAGCCCCATTTCCAGCAATTATTTCGTGAAACTGCTCAAAAATATCAATTAGAAGTTTCTTCTATTGCTATGTCCGGTTTCTATGGACAGTCTTTTCTGGAACGAGCTAATTATAAAGATTTAGTTCGGGATTGCCTTCATGCCATGAAAGTGATGAATGCCAAAGTAGCCTTTCTTCCTTTGGGAGGAATCAAAGCCGGATGGGAAAAGATTCCGGCACTACGGACAGAAGTTGTAAAACGCTTGAAGGAGGTAGGAGATATGGCAGCTTCTGAAGGAGTGGTGATTGGTATTGAAACTCAACTGGATGCAAAAGGAGATGTGAAACTACTGAAAGAAATTAATTCTCCCGGAATCAAGATCTATTTTAAATTTCAAAATGCATTGGAGAATGGAAGGGATTTGTGCAAGGAGTTGAAGATTCTGGGGAAAAAGAGGATTTGCCAGATTCACTGTACGGACACAGATGGAGTGACTTTACCTTATAATGAACGATTGGACATGAATAAGGTGAAAAAGACACTGGATAAGATGGGATGGAGTGGATGGCTGGTGGTAGAACGTTCGCGTGACAAGAATGACGTGCGGAACGTGAAAAAGAATTATGGTACGAATATTAAGTATTTGAAAGAGGTGTTTCAACAGAGATAGGAGGATATTATGATATAGTTAAGAGAGAAAAAAGTGCAAAATCTATTTTTTTATTCTTTTAAGTGATTACATATTTTTTGATTGTACGTCTTTCCTTAAAAGAACTTTTAGATTTTGAAGATATAATATATTATTTTTGTTTAAATTAAAATTTAATCTATGAAGAGTAAGATGAAGATTAAAATGAAAGTTGTCGGGAGCATAGCTTGTTTATCGATGATTTTATTTATGGGCTCTTGTGCTGGAGATGGTTTTGATGAAGAAACCTTCTCCGGTGGCGTGACGAATACGCAATTGGATTCGCCGAAAGCATCGGATGTGGCTTTTGAAAAACTGGCTACAACTGAAAATAATGTAAAAGTTACTTGGTCTGTTGTTATGGGGGCAGGTGGTTATAAATTTTCTATGTACATTGTAGATGACCCTGATCATCCTGTAGCTGTAGTGAAGGACAGTATTGTAGACGGGACGGCTGTAGTATGTCCTTGGGTAGAAGATACGAACTATAAGGTTGAGATTGCAGCATTGGGGAATGAAAAGTTGAATAATACAGCTTCCGTTTCCGCCACTGAAATCAGTTGGTCTACACTTGTTGCCGCAACGCTTGTTCCTAATGGTACAGACTTGACTACATATTTTGCTGAACATCCGGTGACTACGGGAAAAGATACAGAAGTTGCTTTCGAACTGGAAGCAGGAGGGACGTATTATATTTCAGGAGATTTGAACTTTGGCGTAAATAATGTACAGTTGCGCGGAAATAAAACACGCGGGAATGCGAATGTGAAATTCACTGCTCCGGCTTCTATTATTACTTGTGGTGGAGGATTAGCCTTGAAGTTTATCAACTTTGATTGTGATGTAGTGACAGATGGGGCTTTTTTAAAGTTTGGTGATGTTCCGGAAGAGATATTGGATACAAAGAGAACCGATCATGGAAAAGTAACTAATCCTATGGTTATTCAATCTTGCAATATCAAGGCTGTTAGAAAATACTTAGTTCACATTAACGGAAAGAAGTATGGTATTCAAAATTTTGCAATCAGAAATTGTGTAATAGATTGCTATCAAGCTGCTGACCTGATAAACTTTAACTCTAGCAGTTCGATTGTGAAAGACTTCGAAATAAGTAACTCTACGATTTATAGTCATAACCAAAACGGTTCTCGTTTTTTACGTTATGGAGGTGGACAAACAACCAGTTATGATGGTTGGTCAAGAGGATCGATGACATTTATAAGCAATACATTCTATAATCTCTCCTATTCCGGACAGAGTTTTAATGGCAATGGTTGGTCACAGACACATAATGAGGTAATTTCAAAGAACAATTTGTTTATTGACTCATTTTCGGGAAATTTCAATCGTCGTATAAGAATGCAGGGTACAAAGGTAGCTGCAACTTTTGAAAATAACTGTTATTGGTACAATGGCGCATTGCCACTGGATGAGACTTCAAATCGTGCGGATGGTGATAAGAGCAATTCTGCTTATGGCGTGGATCCGGGATTCGCTGATGCTGCAAACGGTGATTTTACTCCGAGTGCTCCCGAAGTATTTGCTCATGGTAGTGGCGACCCGCGTTGGTTAAATTAAAAAGATAATAAATCTAGAATACGATAAAGATGAAACATAAGAATATATATAGAATCAGTATCAGCCTGCTTCTAGCTTTTGTGATGGCTTTGCCGACAATAGCACAGAATACTAAAACATTCAAAGGAGTTGTGCTGGATGAGACCGAGCAACCTATTATTGGAGCTGCCATAAAGGTTGTAGGAACAACAGTGGGAACAATAACGGATTTAGATGGAAATTTCACATTGAATGTTCCTGATGGTAAGGAAGTGGAAATCTCTTATATAGGATATGTACCACAACGTTTTTCTGCTCCATTCAAATTGACAAAGATCATCTTGAAGGAAGATACGCAGCAATTGGATGAAGTTGTAGTTGTGGGTTATGGTACGCAGAAGAAAGCGCATTTGACTGGTGCTATCGCCACTGTTCCCGTTGATGATATTCAGGATATTTCAAGTGGAAGTTTGGCCAGTACATTGAGCGGTTTGGCAAATGGTATCTCTGTAAACGGAGGTGATACTCGTCCGGGACAAAACGCTACGATTACTATTCGTCAGAATGGTGAGTTGGAAGAAATGGGAGGTACCAACCTGCAGCCATTGTATGTTATTGATGGTTACATTTATCCTACGGAAGTAAAAGTGGGAAGTACTTATACTAATTTGGGTGCGGAAGCGTTTAACAACTTAGATCCATCAGTTGTGGAAAGTATTTCTATCTTGAAGGATGCTTCTGCAGCAGTTTACGGTGCTCGTGCAGCAAATGGTGTTATTCTGGTAACCACAAAAAAGGGAAAGTTAGGTGCGCCTAAAATTTCATATAATGGAACATTTGGTATTACAGATGAAGTATCTCGTCCTAAGATGTTGAATGCGTATGAGTATGGCAAGTTATGGAATGCAGTACGTATGGCTGACCCGACGGAGACAAGTATTGATCCGTTAAGAGCTATTTTTCAGCAGGATGAGTTGAATGCCATGAAAAGTTTGCACTATGATTTACTGGATAAATATTGGGAATCCGCATTGACGCAGCAGCATAGTGTAAACCTGAGCGGTGCTACTGAAAAAGCCAGTTATTTTGCCGGAATTTCTTATTTTGATCAGGATGGTAACTTAGGTAAGCTGGATTACAATCGTTGGAATTACCGTGCTGGTGTAGATGTGAAAATCAGCAAGTGGATAAAAGCGAATGTACAGGTCTCCGGTGATTATGGAAAGAAAAATACTCCTCTGAATCAGGTCGGAGGTTCGTCTGCAGAGAAAGATTACAATACGCTGTTGACACATCCTTATTATATTCCCGAATATGTGGGTGAATATGCGGTAGCTGCTTACGGTCCTACTAATTCATCGGTAAGTAATATTCAGAATTACAATTTCAATGTACTTCAGAATAATGGCGACTATAAACGAAACATGACATCAAACATGAATATTAATGCCGGGTTGGAATACGATTTCGGATGGAATAAATGGTTGAAAGGACTGAAATTGAAGTTTACTTATTCGAAGAGTGTCAATACGAATAAGACAAATGATTATGGTACTTCTTATAATCTTTATTATTTGGAGACTCGTTCTGGTAGTGGAGAACATTTGTATACTCCAATTGAAGGAGCGGATAACAGTGCATTTGAAAATACTAGTTTTTATTTGGCAAATAGTGGAAAACCGGTGGTTAACTCCAGTACAAGTGATATTACTGGATATTTGTCTCGTTCCATGACTCGTTCGGATAACTATCAGATGAACTTTACTGCAGCATATAATAGGGATTTCGGACTACATTCTGTAGGAGGTTTATTCTCCATTGAAAAGTCTGAATCAGAAACAGAATATTTGTACGGTATGGTTACTAACCCATACGAATTTACGACAGGACAATCTAATTCGGTAGACTGGAATAGTACTCCTAGTACAGAATTCACTCGTTTTGAGTCGGGTAATTTATCTTATATCGGTCGTTTGAATTATTCTTATGATAACAAATATTTACTGGAGTTCCTGCTTCGTTCGGATTCTTCCACCAAGTTTGCTCCTGAAAATTATTGGGGATTTTTCCCGTCAGTATCTGCTGGTTGGGTGGTTTCACAAGAAGAATGGTTTACTAAGAACGTTACATGGATTGATTACTTAAAGTTGCGTGCATCTTTTGGTTTGACCGGTCGTGATAATACAACAGCATGGCAATGGTTGCAGACTTACGGAACAGATAAGGATAAAGGGCCAGTATTTGGCACTAGTACAGAGGCCAATGCCGGTAGTCACCTCACAATGAATAAAAACAATGCAGCAATCAATCGGGATGCTCATTGGGATAAATCTTATAAAGGTAATTTGGGGCTTGATTTCAATGTTCTCGATAATCGTTTATCATTCAATATTGACGCTTACTATGAATGGAACCGTGAGATGTTGCTTAGTTATAATGCCTCTGTTCCATCTACAGTGGGAGCTAATTCTGCGAAAGTGAATTATGGAGAATTGAATACTTATGGTGTCGAACTGTCTGCTACATGGAGAGACAAGATAGGTAAGGATTTTAAGTATAAAATTCAGTTGAACACCGGGTATAGTGATAATGAGATTTTGGTAAGAGACTGGGATCAGAAGCCTACTTATAAGAGCTATAAGAAGGGTGATCGTTTGGATCAAGGCATCTGGGGTATGCAGTGTATCGGTATGTTCCGCAGCTATCAGGATATTGACGAGTATTTTGCCAAGTACAATATTACTTCCTATATGGGTAACGTTAAAGAAGATGTAAAACCGGGTATGTTGATTTATAAAGACGTGCGTGGAGCCAGACAAGATGATGGTACATACGCCGGACCGGATGGTGTGGTTAGCTCTGAAGATGACCAAGTACGGTTATCTAATCGAAGCAATCCTTACAGCATGACAATGAACCTGAACGCAGAATGGAAGGGGCTTTCTTTGACAGCTCAGTTTAATGCGAGCTGGGGTGGTTATAGTTTCTTGCCTGATGATGCAATTTCTTTAGGAAACCAAGGAACATCGGCTAATAAGTATAATGATTTGGAATATGCAAATATGCCTTCGTTCTGGACTACAGACAATATGTTTGTGTATAACGACGTAGTAGATGCAGCAGGTAATGTAGTGGTGAAAGCCAATCGCAATGGAAAATATCCGAACTTGAGATGGGGCAGCGTGAATGCAGTAACTTCTTCTTTCTGGAGAGTAAGCGGAACACGTGTCAAACTGAATCGCGTTACATTAGCTTACCGTATACCGTCAAAATATACAAAAATGATAGGTATCGAAAGTTGCCGTTTTAACATTACAGGACAGAATCTATTAAGTTTCTATAATCCTTATCCGGATAATTTTATTGATCCGATGACTACTTATGGGAATTATCCTACCCTGCGTAAATTCACGATTGGTGTTAATTTAACATTCTAAAAGAACAGTAAAATGAAAAGAAAAAATATATTCCGTATCAGCGTAGCTTTTTGGGCGATGACTGCGTTTACTTCTTGTAGCGACCAGTTCATGCAAGACAAGCAGAACTTTGACAGCACTACTGCCGATGCTTATAATTATTGGAGTGGTGCACTGGGACGTGTAGCAGATGTTTATAGAGTATGTCTGCCAGATCCTAAGGCTACTCCCAGTTCAATGTATAACAGTACCGGTTTAGCAGACGACCAATCTAAGTCGACTGAAGAATATAGTGGATTCAGTGCTTTTGTCGATCCACTCAAGCCGTTGACTTATCAAACCGGAAATAATCCTGTACCTGATTACTTTGAAGGAACGAAAGGTGATCCTATAACTTCCGCTTATGGACGTATTCGTAATATTAATGATGTCATTGCAGGCATTGAAGGAAGCACGCTTTCGCAGGAAGAAAAGAATGAGTTGTTAGGGCAGGTTTACTTCTTTCGTGCATGGTGCTATTATAATTTGGTGAAATGGTATGGTGGTGTGCCCATCATTACGGAAGTACAGGAACCTGTTGAAAGTTCTGTTGTTCCCCGTTCTTCCGCAAAGGATTGTTTCAAATTTATTTGTGACGATTTGGAGAGAGCTGAAACATTGTTAGCACCTTTTACGGGAGCCGGACAATGGATGTCTGGTGATAATTACGGTCGTGTTACTTCCGGTACAGCAGTGGCTTTGTTGGGTCGAGTACGTGTACTATATGCCAGTCCGTTATTTAATCGCTCCAATGATTTGTCTCGTTGGACACAGGCTTACAATGATATAAAAAGATCTATTGACGTGCTGACAGCTGCCGGATATGGCTTGGCTAATGAAAGTAATCCCGGTGTGAACGCTTCCGGTTGGGCTAATCTTTTTACTGAAGTGCCGAGTCAAGAAGCTGTATTTGTAACGCTACACAACACGCTGACGGAAGGAGTTCCTGATTATCGTAAGAATAATACATGGGAAAATGGCATCCGGCCGTACAATGCTAGAGGAGGAGGTGGCAAAACACCTTCCGCCATGTTGGTAGATATGTTTCCTATGTCTGACGGCAAGATACCTGCAACTTGTGAAACATACAATACGTTAACTAAATCAGATATACCTTATTATCGCGAATTTCCTTTCGTCGATCGTGATCCGCGCTTCTATCGTACATTCGCTTTCCCGGGAGTTCGTTGGTCGTTTGTCGGTAATCCTACGACACAAGAGAACCGATACCCGCACAATGGTCCTGATTATGAACTTTGGAACTATACCTGGTATACGGATGCAGCTTATGTAGATGATATTGAAGCCAATAGCAGTGTGACCTATGGCGCTGATGGTCTCCTTAATGATGTAAAAGGTTTTTATGTACGTAAACGCTCTGATGACAGAGATGTGAATGCTATTGCCCGTTATGTCTATGATGAAAAGTCCGGGGGATTCACACGTTCTGCCGCGCCGTATATGGAGATTAGATATGCGGAAGTATTACTTAATTATGCAGAAGCAGCATGTAATGCGGGTGAGATGGGAGTTGCCGTTGATCAATTACAAAAAATCCGTGCTCGTGTTGGTTATAAAGCTGAAAATAATTATGGATTGGAAGCAGGTTTGGACGGTGACCAAGCTAAATGTATGGCAGCTATCATGTATGAACGTCAAATTGAATTGGCATACGAAGGAAAACGTTTCGATGATATGCGTCGCTGGATGTTGTTTGATGGCGGCATAGAACTTCCTGAAGGTGCGCCTGCTACTTGGAAACTGACTGGCTGGGGTGGAAACACATGTACATATCTTGGTTTTAAGCCACTCAACGGACAACGTCGCGAGAATCTTGAATTCCGTACAACTGTAAACGGTGGCATTGGTGGAACAAATGTTGACGACGATCCGTTAGTAAAAGCTGGAATTACCCGTCCGGCTGCAATGGATTTGAGAAAGGATCTTGCCAGCGAACAGGATAGGCTGAAAGAATTTTATTCAAATTATTTGACCCGTAAGACAAAGAAAGGCGATTCTTATGATGATAGCCATTCTCCATTGTATATCGCGTTCCTTCCAAGGTATTATATCCTTGGTTTCCATCAAGGTATCCAGGGTAATAATAGTACATTGCTGCAAACCATCGGCTGGGGAGATTACAACAACGGTGGCGCAAACGGTACTTTTGACCCGCTGGCTGAATAAAAAACTCAACTTCCTTCGATAAGAACCTTGCATTTCGGTGCAGGGATAATTACATCGGAGATGAATCACAGGATGCTTCGGCATCGAAAACCATAGAAATTCACCGGTTCCTCCCTCTTTTCTTTGAGAAGACGGCAGGAATTGGTGAATTTTTGTTCGTTAAATCAGCTGATTTTAGTTATCTTTGCCTTCGCAAACTTCTCAAACTTCTCAAAACGCTTCCCCAAGCCTGCTGAATGCCTGCAAACTTCCAGAAACGCTTTCCCAAGCTTGTAAAATGCCGGAAAACTTTTTAAATCGCTTTTGCAAGCTTGAAAAACGCCTGCAAATTTTAAAAAATGCTTTCACAGGTATGCAAAACGTCCACGAATTTACAGCAACCATTTCGCGGGCTTGTCCGGACTTCGAATTTTTCAGAGATAGATAGAACAAGTATGAATCCCGAAAGAAAAAATTATGGGAAGTTATCAAAAAGCAGACGGTATCACACTGTCACAACTGAACAACACTGAGTACACCAATTTCATGAATCGTGTGCTGACACTCCTCACCGCAGGAAGTATTTCCAAACTGACAGTAACAAACATCGTGAACAGCATCAAGCCGAAGTTGGTACAAATGGAAGACCTAGTGAACCGTTCCACGGCCAACGCCGAAACAAAGGATTTACTGAAACTGGATGCCGAACGCGATTCGTATGTCAGTTATTTGTTGGCTACTGTCCGTGCGGCCAAAAACTCACCGTTGGCAGCGCAACGAGATGCATATAATACCTTGGAAATCACGGTGCGCCCTTATACCGGACTGGCATGCATGCGCAATATGGAGGAAACGGCAGCCATCAGCGGACTACTGCTTGATTTCCGCAAGGAAGCCGTGAAAACCGCCGTTACGGCACTCAATTTGGATGCCATATTAACGGCACTCGAAACCGCCAATAAAAACTATTCGGCACTGACAGACGCCCGTTCCGTTACTCGTACAGCAGAATCGGTTGCGGACTCAAAGACTGTGCGTGCGCAGCTTGATTCACTCTACGATGACTTGGTGATGCACATAACCGCTGTCAATATACTGACTCCCTCCATAACGGAAGCTTCAGCGTTTCTTACTGCTCTCAACCAAGTCATAGCCGAAACAAAAGCTGCTTATAATCGTCGTAAAGGTATTACGGCTCCCTCAAAGCCTTCCGGAGGCAACGGAACGATAACGCCTGGTGAAGGTGAAGCTCCCGATCCTGATGAAGGCGGTGGAGTAACTCCTCCTTCCGGTGGCAGCGACAGTGGCGAAGCTCCCGATCCGGCTCTCTGACGGCAGCCAATAGAAGAGAAAATGTGAAAAGAGGGAATCTTAAGATTCCCTCTTTTCTTTTACACCAAGCTATTCCGGTTATTCGGATTTCGTGTGTGACACATTCCTTCCTTCGTCGTTTTTTCTTCCGATAGAGAAATGACCGGCAGAAAAAGACACTTTTCAGCAAAGTGATTCTCGATAGTACTACACGGACCATTGGAGACTGGAAAGTCGTTTCTCTCCCCCGCATTTGATAAAAGATCATCATCACTGATTACAAATCTTTTCTTCTTTCGTCTTATTATTGTATTTTTGAATTAACAACTTCACAAAACCAAATAAAAATGAAGAAGAAACAGGTACTTTTAGCAGTTTTTGCTGCAACAATGTTGACTCCGACCGTTGCATGGGCGCAATACCCACAAATATCTGGCGAAGCCAAAGAAAATTATACAAAAATGATGACTGAAGAGCGGAAACGCTCTGATGAAGCATGGGCAAAAGCGTTGCCGATAGTACAAAAAGAAGCTAGAGAAGGACGTCCATATATTCCTTGGGCTGGTCGTCCGTACGATTTGCCGCAGGCTGATATCCCTTCATTCCCAGGTGCTGAAGGTGGTGGTATGTACAGTTTCGGTGGTCGTGGAGGTAAAGTGATAACTGTCACAAATCTGAATGATCGTGGACCGGGTTCTTTCCGTGAAGCATGTGAAACTGGTGGTGCACGTATTATTGTATTCAATGTTGCTGGTATCATCCGTCTGGAATCTCCGATTATCGTCCGTGCTCCTTACGTAACTATTGCCGGACAAACAGCTCCGGGAGACGGTGTTTGTATTGCCGGCGAGTCATTTTGGGTAGATACACATGATGTTGTTGTACGTCATATGCGTTTCCGTCGTGGAGAAACGAAAGTATGGCATCGCGATGACTCTTTCGGAGGTAATCCTGTTGGTAATATAATGATCGACCACTGCTCCTGTACATGGGGATTGGATGAGAACATTTCTTTCTATCGCCACATGTACGACCCGAGTGAAGGACAATATGAAAGCAAAGACTTGAAACTTCCTACTGTAAACGTAACTATTCAAAATACTATCTCGGCAAAAGCGTTGGATACATACAATCATGCGTTTGGTAGCACGTTAGGTGGTGAGAACTGTGCATTTGCCCGTAACCTTTGGGCTAGTAACTCCGGACGTAATCCTTCTATCGGCTGGAATGGTATATTCAATTTCGTTAATAATGTAGTATTCAATTGGGTGCACCGTTCTTCCGATGGTGGTGATTATACCGCGATGTTCAATATGATTAACAACTACTACAAACCGGGACCTGCTACTCCTAAGGATTCCAATGTAGGACATCGTATCTTGAAACCGGAAGCAGGACGTAGTAAGCTGGATCATAAAGAATATGGGCGAGTATATGCCGACGGAAATATAATGGAAGGCTATCCTGAAATAACTAAAGACAACTGGAATGGCGGTATTCAGATTGAAACTCAACCGAACACTGACGGATATACTGAATACATGCGTAGCTACCAGCCGTTCGAAATGCCGTATATCAATATCATGGGAGCTAAAGATGCTTATGACTATGTATTGAAACATGTAGGTGCGAATATTCCTTGTCGTGATATTGTTGACGAACGCGTGATTGAAGAAGTAAGAACAGGTATTCCTTATTATGAAAAGAAACTTCCTAAAGACGCTTATGGTGACTTGACAGGTTTGTCTCCTAAGTCAATGGGAGAAGACGGACAGTTCAAGTATCGTCGTTTGCCGAAAGATTCTTATAAGCAGGGTATTATTACTGATATTCGCCAGATGGGTGGTTATCCTGAATACAAAGGTACTCCTTATGTTGATACAGACAAAGATGGTATGCCGGACGAATGGGAAATTGCTAACGGATTAAATCCGAATGACCCGAGTGATGCCAATAAAGACTGTACTGGTGACGGATATACGAATATTGAAAAATATATCAACGGTATCAGTACAAAGCATAAAGTAGATTGGAGAGATATGAAGAACAACTACGATACATTAGCTGAAAAAGGAAAATTAATGTAATTATGAAAAAGATACTGATACTATCATTGCTTTTTATTTCCGGTTGGATGTCTGCGCAGGCAGTCGACTTAAATAAAGAGAATCGTGATCCTGAATATGTAAAATCTATTGTCAGCCGGTCACAAAAGATCGTTGATAAACTCGGACTCACAGATGCGAAAACAGCCGAAGATGTTCGCAATGTCATAGCCAATCGTTACTTCGAATTAAATGATATTTATGAGGTGCGGGATGCGAAAGTCAAGAAAGTAAAAGAATCCGGGTTGACTGGTGAGGCTAAAAATGAAGCTTTGAAAGCTGCGGAAGATGAAAAAGATGCGGCGCTATATCGTTCACATTTTGCTTTTCCTGCCAATTTATCTCTCTTTCTTGATGAAAAGCAAATAGAAGCTGTTAAAGATGGCATGACTTATGGAGTAGTAAAAGTGACTTATGACTCACATCTGGACATGATTCCTACTTTGAAAGAAGAAGAAAAAGCTCAAATCTATGCTTGGTTGATAGAGGCTCGTGAATTTGCGTTGGATGCAGAAAATTCGAATAAGAAACACGCTGCTTTCGGAAAATACAAAGGACGTATCAACAACTATCTGGCTAAACGCGGATATGATCTGAAGAAAGAACGAGAGGAATGGTATAAACGTATAAAGGCCCGTGGAGGTTCTATATAATTAAAAAATAAGATACTATAAAAAGAAGTGAAATTCTTTCCCATTGTAAATGGTTAGTTTGTTTGATGGTGGAAAGGGTGGCTCGGAGAGTCGCCCTTTTATCGTATATAAATTTTGAATCTATTGATTCTTCTAGTATATTTGAGTACAAATGACACTTTCTATCGTCTCCTCTGTATAAAAGATACAAATATAGAATATAGAAATGAAAAAGTTAAGAAATACATTAGCCGCAATAAGTCTTCTGTTTCTGGCTTCTTGTGGGGGGAACAAAGACTACTACATGTTCACTTCGTTTCATGAACCGGCTGATGAGGGTTTGAGATACTTATATAGTGAGGACGGAATTCACTGGGACAGTATTCCGGGAGTTTGGCTAAAGCCGGAACTGGGACAGCACCAGCTCATGCGGGATCCCTCGATGGTACGTACTCCGGATGGAACCTACCATTTGGTCTGGACTACAAGTTGGAAAGGTGATTTAGGATTTGGCTACGCACATTCCAAAGATCTGATCCATTGGTCGGAACAACAGATGATTCCTGTAATGGCAGACGAACCGACTACTATTAATGTATGGGCTCCGGAAATTTTCTATGACGACGAGAACGATCAGTTTATGGTCGTATGGGCTTCCTGTGTCCCCGGGCGTTTCGAAAAGGGGATAGAAGAAGAGAATAATAATCATCGTTTATACTATATCACTACAAAAGATTTTAAAACCGTTTCGAAAGCAAAACTTTTGTACGATCCGGGATTCAGTACCATTGATGCCGTTATCGTGAAACGGGCAAAGAATGACTATGTAATGGTACTCAAGGATAACACCCGTCCGGAACGTAATCTGAAAATCGCTTTTTCCGATTCTATGACCGGTCCTTATTCGCCCGCATCCCAGCCTTTCACTGAATCCTTTGTAGAAGGACCATCTGTAGAGAAAGTGGGAGATGATTATCTAATCTATTTTGATGTATATAAGAAAAAAATATATGGCGCTATGCGTACGAAGGATTTCCGGAACTTTACAGATGTAACAGAAGAGGTAAGCATCCCTGTAGGGCATAAGCATGGAACCATATTTACGGCTCCGGAATCAGTCGTAAAAGCATTATTGGAAGAAAAGAAATAAATCCGGAAACAATTTTAAATCAGAATAAATCATGAACAACTCTGCTAAAATTCTTTTTGTACTGGCTGCCGGTTGGTTGACTACTACAGCCTTTGCACAAGATAGAATTCATTATACAGGAAAAGAATTATCGAACCCTGCTTGTCACGACGGACAACTGTCTCCGGTAGTCGGAGTACATAACATTCAGTTGGTGCGTGCCAATCGTGAACATCCCGATGCTTCGAACGGCAATGGATGGACGTATAATCATCAGCCGATGCTGGCTTATTGGAATGGACAGTTTTTCTATCAATACCTGGCAGATCCTTCTGACGAACACGTACCGCCTTCACAGACTTTTCTAATGACATCGAAAGATGGATATCGCTGGACAAATCCGGAAATAGTGTTTCCTCCTTATCAAGTTCCTGATGGATACACCAAAGAGTCTCGTCCGGGGGGACAGGCCAAAGATCTGATTGCCATTATGCACCAGCGTGTAGGATTCTATGTTTCTAAATCCGGCAAGCTGATTACAATGGGAAATTACGGAGTTGCTTTGGATAAAAAGGATGATCCCAATGATGGAAACGGTATTGGCCGGGTGGTTCGTGAAATAAAGAAAGACGGTTCTTACGGACCGATCTATTTCATTTATTATAATCATGGATTTAATGAAAAGAATACTGATTTTCCGTATTTTAAGAAAAGCAAGGATCGTGAGTTTGTGAAGGCTTGCCAGGAAATTCTCGACAATCCGCTGTATATGATGCAGTGGGTGGAAGAAGCCGACCGTGAAGATCCTATTCTTCCGTTGAAGAAAGGATACAAAGCATTCAATTGTTATACATTGCCGGATGGACGTATTGCCAGTCTTTGGAAACATGCGCTTACCTCTATCAGCGAGGATGGCGGACATACTTGGGCAGAGCCTGTGCTTCGTGCAAAAGGTTTCGTCAATAGCAACGCGAAAATTTGGGGGCAGCGTTTAAGTGATGGTACATACGCTACCGTGTATAATCCGTCGGAATTTCGTTGGCCGCTGGCTATATCTTTGAGTAAAGATGGATTGGAATATACAACATTGAATTTGGTGCATGGTGAAATCACTCCCATGCGTTATGGAGGAAATTATAAATCATACGGTCCTCAATATCCGCGTGGTATTCAGGAAGGCAATGGGGTGCCTGCCGATGGTGATTTGTGGGTTTCTTACAGTGTGAACAAGGAAGATATGTGGATTTCCCGTATTCCTGTTCCGGTGGAAATAAATGCTTCAGCACATGCGGATGATGATTTCTCAAAAAATAAATCAATTGCGGAACTGACTGACTGGAATATTTATTCTCCGGTTTGGGCCCCTGTTTCTTTGGAGGATCAATGGTTGAAGTTGCAGGATAAAGATCCGTTTGATTATGCCAAAGTGGAACGTAAAATTCCGGCCTCTAAAGAATTAAAAGTATCATTTGATTTGAAAGCCGGCCAGAATAATAAAGGTACACTCCACATTGAATTTCTGGATGAGAATGGAATAGCCTGTTCCCGTATAGAACTTACTGATGATGGCATTTTTCGATTGAAAGGCGGCTCCCGGTTTGCAAATATGATGAAATATGAAGCAGGAAAGATTTATCATGTAGAAGCAGTCCTTTCTACTGTTGATCGTAATATTCAAGTGTATGTAGATGGTAAGAGAGTAGGGTTGCGTATGTTCTATGCGCCCGTGGCTGCTGTGGAACGAATTGTATTCCGTACTGGCGTACCTCGTACATTCCCAACCGTAGATACTCCTGCCGACCAGACTTATGATCTGCCGAATGCAGGTGCGCAAGATCCATTGGCTGAATATGGCATTGCCAATGTAAAAACATCTTCTACAGATAAGGATGCGTCTTCTGCTTTTTTAAAGTATGCTGACTTCAGTCATTATGCAGACTATTTCAACGGTATGGAAGACGAAAATATTGTTCAGGCAATTCCCAATGAAAAGGCTTCAGAATGGATGGAGGAAAATATTCCTTTGTTCGAGTGTCCGCAACATAACTTTGAAGAAATGTATTATTATCGTTGGTGGTCATTGCGTAAGCATATCAAGGAGACTCCTGTTGGCTATGGCATGACCGAGTTTCTCGTTCAGCGTTCTTATTCAGATAAATATAATTTGATTGCTTGTGCTATTGGACATCACATTTATGAAAGCCGTTGGTTGCGTGATCCGAAATATTTGGATCAGATTATTCATACATGGTATCGTGGCAATGATGGCGGTCCGATGAAGAAAATGGATAAGTTCAGCTCATGGAACGCAGATGCTGTTTTGGCTCGTTACATGGTAGATGGTGATAAGGACTATCTGCTGGATATGAAGAAAGATCTGGAAACCGAATACCAGCGTTGGGAACGTACGAACCGTTTGAAGAACGGATTGTATTGGCAGGGTGACGTACAGGATGGTATGGAAGAATCAATCAGTGGCGGACGGAGGAAGAAATATGCCCGGCCGACAATCAATAGCTATATGTATGGCAATGCCAAAGCACTTTCATGTATAGGAATTCTTTCCGGTGATGAGGGGATGGCTATGAAATATGGCATGAGAGCGGATACTTTGAAAAATCTGGTAGAAAATGAATTGTGGAATACACGTCATCAGTTTTTTGAAACGATGCGTACGGACTCTTCTGCAAATGTGCGTGAAGCAATCGGATATATTCCCTGGTATTTCAACCTGCCGGATACCACCCAAAAGTATGAAATTGCCTGGAAAGAAATTATGGATGAAAAAGGCTTTTCTGCTCCTTATGGATTGACAACTGCAGAACGTCGTCATCCGGAGTTCCGTACACGTGGAGTAGGCAAGTGTGAGTGGGACGGTGCTATCTGGCCGTTTGCTTCCGCACAGACATTGACAGCAATGGCTAACTTTATGAATAATTATCCGCAGACTGTATTGTCTGACAGTGTATATTTCCGTCAGATGGAATTGTATGTGGAATCACAGTATCATCGTGGTCGTCCCTATATTGGTGAATATTTGGATGAGGTGACCGGTTATTGGCTGAAAGGAGATCAGGAACGTAGCCGTTATTATAACCATTCCACTTTCAACGACCTGATAATTACAGGATTGATCGGACTTCGTCCACGTTTGGATAATACGATTGAAGTGAACCCCTTAATTCCTGCCGACAAGTGGGATTGGTTCTGCTTGGATAATGTATTATATCATGGTCATAATCTGACGATTCTTTGGGATAAGAATGGTGATCGCTATCATTGCGGAAAAGGATTGCGCATTTTTGTAGATGGTAAGGAAGTAGGGCATACAGATACATTGACTAGAATTGTTTGTGAAAATGTACTCAAATAATCTTTATTTTTAGACATAAGAACAAAAGAACATAAATGCTGCGCTTTGAAATTATTTCTATTGCTTATTGAACTGCTATTTTATTTTTTGTTCTTATGTTCTTCTGTCTGAATTAGATTCCCATTTATCGAACAAATAAAAGATACTTGAAAAATGAAATTCAAAAAGATTCTTCTTTCATTGCTAATTTGTTTGTCTTGTTTTGTACAGGCGAAGAATATAACCATCAGTCGTCTTACCTGTGAGATGCAGGAGGGACTGGTAGTGGTCGAAGGTTCACCCCGTTTGGGCTGGGTGATGGAATCGCCGGAAAATGGGACACGACAATCTGCCTATGAGATTGACATTCGGGAGGCTTTTACAGGACGTTCCATTTGGAATAGTGGGAAGGTTTATTCTTCGCAGAGCCAGTTAGTTTCTACAAAGGGGGCAGATATACGTCCTGATAACTCATTTAATTATAGTTGGCGCGTTCGTGTTTGGGATGAAACAGATACGCCTTCCGAGTGGAGCAGTGAAGCGAAATTCCGGGCAGTACCCGAAAGGTTATCTTCGGGGCAATGGATTGGAGCTATTACCCGACAAAATGCTCATTTACCGGAAGGGCGTAAGTTCCACGGTGGAGAGCTGAAGAAGCCGGAAGTGAAAGCAGCTTGGGAAGCAGTGGACACTTTGGCAAAGAAAAGTATTTGTTTGAGAAGAACATTCCAGGTAGGAGATGCGACAGAAGGGGGTACAAACCGTAAACCGGGCAAGAAAATAGTGGAAGCAACGGCATACGTTTGTGGGCTGGGATTTTATGAATTTTCTTTGAATGGCAAAAAAGTAGGTAACAGTGAGTTTGCTCCATTGTGGAGTGATTATGATAAAACTGTTTACTATAACACATACGATGTAACGGAACAATTGCGGCGTGGTGAGAATGTCGTAGGAATCTTATTGGGGAATGGATTCTATAATGTGCAGGGGGGGCGTTATCGCAAATTACAGATCAGCTTTGGTCCTCCCACACTTTTATTTGAGCTGGTTATTAACTACGAAGATGGAACATGTACGACAGTTCATTCAGATAATGACTGGAAATATGATTTTAGTCCGGTAACCTTCAATTGCATATATGGAGGGGAAGATTATGATGCGCGTCGTGAACAGAAAGGATGGAATCAGATTGGCTTTGATGACAGTCACTGGCGTCCGGTAGTCATACAGGAAGCTCCTAAAGGAATACTTCGTCCACAGATGGCGGCTCCGGTGAAAATCATGGAACGGTATGATATTCAAAAGGTAACAAAACTAAATGCGGACCAAATTGCATCAGCTTCTGTATCAACAAAGAGAACAGTCGATCCTTCTGCTTTTGTGTTGGATATGGGACAGAATCTGGCTGGCTTTCCGGAAATAACAGTACGTGGCAAACGTGGTCAGAAAGTAACTCTGATTGTAGCCGAAGCATTGACAGAGGAAGGTGCTTGCAATCAGCGACAAACGGGACGTCAACACTATTATGAATATACACTGAAAGGTGAAGGTGACGAAACCTGGCATCCTCGTTTCTCTTATTACGGTTTTAGATATATTCAAGTCGAGGGGGCTGTCTTAAAAGGACAAAAGAATCCGCAGAAGTTGCCTGTGTTGAAGAATATTCAATCCTGTTTCGTATTTAATTCAGCTAAGAAAGTTTCCACTTTCGAATCATCCAACCGAATATTTAATGCTGCCCATCGATTGATCGAAAAAGCAGTGCGTAGCAATATGCAGTCTGTGTTTACAGATTGTCCGCATCGTGAAAAACTAGGCTGGCTGGAGCAGGTGCATTTGAATGGTCCTGGGTTATTATACAACTATGATTTGACAGCTTATGCTCCGCAGATTATGCAGAATATGGCAGATGCGCAACATGCCAACGGTGCCATGCCGACAACTGCTCCGGAATACGTAGTTTTTGAAGGTCCGGGTATGGATGCTTTTGCCGAATCTCCGGAATGGGGTGGTTCTCTGGTTATTTTCCCATTTATGTACTATGAGACGTATGGAGATGACTCGTTGATTAAGAAATATTATCCGAATATGCGCCGTTATGTGGATTATCTGAAGACTCGTGCAGAGATGGGTATTCTTTCTTTCGGCTTGGGAGATTGGTATGATTATGGAGATTTTCGTGCCGGATTCTCCAGGAACACACCGGTTCCCCTGGTGGCTACCGCGCATTATTATATGACAGTAATGTATTTAATAAAAGCTGCGAAAATGGTTGGCAATGACTTTGACATTCATTATTATACTTCTTTGGCACATGAAATACTTGCCGCATTTAATAAATGTTTTCTCAATAAAGAGACAGCACAGTATGGTACAGGGAGCCAATGTAGTAATGCACTTCCGTTATTCCTCCAGATGACGCAGGATTCAGATGAACAAGGCAGTTATCAACCGGATGCAAAGTTGGATGAGAAAGTACTTATGAATCTGATTAAAGATGTGGAAGCACATGGCAATCGCTTAACGACCGGTGATGTGGGTAACCGCTATCTGATTCAGACACTGGCGCGTAATGGTCAGCACGAACTTATTTATAAAATGTTCAATCATGAAGAAGCTCCCGGATATGGTTTCCAGTTAAAATTCGGCGCTACAACTTTGACCGAGCAGTGGGACCCCCGTCAAGGTTCTTCCTGGAATCACTTTATGATGGGACAGATTGATGAATGGTTCTTTAATTCACTGGTCGGTATTCGTCCTTCTACTACTCCAAAACAAGGTTATCAGAAGTTCATCATCGCTCCCCAACCTGTGGGAGATTTGAAATATGTCAAAGCGTCGTATGAAACTTTATACGGTACCATTAATGTGGACTGGACTTGTGAGAATGGAACTTTTACTTTAAACGTGTCTGTTCCGGTGAATACTACCGCTGTCGTTTACCTTCCGGGCGAAAAAGAACCGAAAGAGATACAGAGCGGAACATATCAATTGATTTGTGCAAAATGAAAGAGACATTTTATATATATTTGTAGAATGAAAAACAATGTATTCGTATAAAAAATCATGCAGCATCTTTATTTTAATCATGTAGCATGTTTGAAAAAAACATCTCAATGATTGTCTTCAAACATTGGGAAGAAAAAAAGATTCTATTAGCATGATTTTTTAGAAGGAAACGATGAAATATACTTTAATAATATCGATTATGAATTTACGAACAACTCTTATCGTCTTTCTTTGCTTCTGTGCAACCACAGTTCTTCGTGCCGAGCGTGTAGATATGCTGAAGGCCGGTGCAAAAGCAAATGGCAAGACTCTTAATACAAAACTAATCAATTCAACGATTGACCGTCTGAACCGTGGGGGCGGAGGTACTCTTTTCTTTCCTGCCGGGACTTATCTGACGGGGAGTATCCATCTGAAAAGTAATATTACACTGGAGTTGGAAGCCGGAGCTACCTTGCTCTTTTCCGATAACTTTGATGACTATCTTCCTTTTGTCGAGGTTCGTCACGAAGGAGTGATGATGAAAAGTTTCCAGCCTTTGATTTATGCGGTAGATACCGAGAACATTACGATCAAAGGAGAAGGAACTTTGGACGGACAAGGAAAGAAATGGTGGATGGAGTTCTTTCGTGTCATGATTGATTTGAAAGACAATGGTATGCGTGATGTGAATAAATATCAGCCAATGTGGGATGCAGCAAACGATACGACAGCAATTTATGCTGAAACGAACAAGGATTATGTAAATACATTGCAACGTCGCTTTTTCCGTCCTCCGTTTATTCAGCCCGTTCGTTGTAAGAAAGTAAAGATTGAAGGAGTGAAAATCATAAATTCTCCCTTCTGGACGGTCAATCCGGAGTTTTGCAACAATGTAACCATAAAGGGGATCACCATAGATAATGCACCCTCACCAAATACGGACGGAGTGAATCCGGAATCCTGCCGCAACGTACATATCAGCGACTGCCATATATCAGTAGGAGACGATTGCATCACAATCAAGTCGGGAAGAGATGCGCAGGCCCGTCGTTTGGGAGTACCTTGCGAGAATATCACTATCACCAACTGCACCATGCTTTCCGGTCATGGAGGCGTTGTTATCGGCAGCGAGATGAGTGGGAGTGTGCGTAAAGTTACTATTTCCAATTGCGTGTTTGACGGAACAGATCGTGGAATCCGTATTAAGTCGACCCGTGGAAGGGGAGGAGTCGTTGAAGATATTCGTGTCAGCAACGTCGTAATGAGCAACATTAAACAGGAAGCTGTTGTATTGAATTTGAAATACAGTAAAATGCCTGCCGAACCTAAGAGTGAACGCACTCCGATATTCCGTAACGTACATATCAGTGGAATGACTGTGACAAACGTAAAGACTCCGATCAAAATAGTGGGCTTGGAAGAAGCGCCAATATCTGACATCGTTTTGCGTGATATTCATATTCAGGGAGGGAAACAGAAATGTATCTTCGAAAATTGTGAACGTATCATGATGGATGACGTAATCGTCAATGGTGAAGTAATTAAAAGCACCACAGATACCACAGATTAACACAGATTTTTAATTCGACTAAATTATAAAAATAATAAATCTGTGAAAATCTGTGTAATCTGTGGTGAAAAAACAACTTACATAAATTAAAAATAAATGAAACGAATCCTTTTTACTATGCTTCTTGCCGCATCTCTTTCGGCCGAAGCCCAGACGCAAACATACGAGACGGAATTTGCCCGTCCCTTGAACGAAGTACTGACGGATATACAGAACCGTTTCGGAGTCCGTTTGAAATATGACATTGATACGGTGGGAAAAATGCTGTCTTATGCCGATTTCCGTATTCGTCCTTATTCCGTGGAAGAATCCTTGACGAATGTATTGGCACCTTTCGATTATAAATTTGTTAAGCAGAAAGGAAATATGTATAAGCTGAAAGCATACGAGTATCCACGTCGTACAGATGCAGACGGAGAGAAGATGTTGGCTTATCTGAATACACTCTATACAGACCGACAGTCTTTTCAACTTCGTGCCGATTCTCTGAAAAAAGAGGTACGTCAGCGTTTAGGTATCGATACTTTGCTGGCTCAATGTGTCAAATCCAAACCTATTCTTTCAAAGATACGTAAGTTTGATGGCTATACCGTGCAGAATTTCGCGCTTGAAACACTTCCCGGGTTATACATTTGCGGTTCTATCTATACGCCCCAATCGAAAGGAAAACATGCGTTGATAATCTGCCCTAACGGACATTTTGGTGGCGGACGTTATCGGGAAGACCAACAACAACGTATGGGAACTTTGGCACGTATGGGAGCTGTTTGTGTAGACTATGATTTGTTTGGATGGGGAGAGTCGGCTTTGCAAGTTGGCAGTGCGGCACACCGTAGCAGTGCGGCGCACACTATTCAGGCAATGAACGGCTTATTGATTCTTGACTACATGCTTGCTTTCCGTAAGGATATTGATACCAGCCGTATCGGTACGAATGGTGGTTCGGGTGGAGGTACCCATGCTGTATTGTTGAGCGTATTGGATGATCGTTTCACCGCTTCAGCTCCGGTGGTGAGCCTGGCTTCTCACTTCGACGGTGGCTGTCCCTGCGAAAGCGGAATGCCTATTCAATTATCTGCAGGAGGAACCTGTAATGCGGAATTAGCCGCAACTTTTGCTCCTCGTCCACAACTGATCGTATCGGATGGTGGCGACTGGACGGCCAGTGTTCCTACTCTTGAATTTCCTTATCTGCAACGAATCTATGGATTCTACCAGGCAAAAGATAAAGTAACGAATGTACATCTTCCCAAAGAGAAACATGACTTTGGCCCGAATAAGCGGAACGCCGTCTATGACTTCTTCGCAGAAGTATTCAAGTTGGATAAAAAGATGTTGGATGAAAGCAAGGTCACCATTGAACCGGAATCCGCTATGTATAGTTTTGGCGAAAAAGGAGCTTTGCTTCCTGAAGGCGCCATCCGTTCTTTTGACAAGGTAGCTGCCTGTTTTGACAAGAAGGCTTATGCTAATTTAAAATCAGATGCTTCTCTCGAAAAGAAAGCCATTGACTGGGTAGCTTCTTTAGAGTTGAACGATGATAAAAAGGCAGGTTTTGCAGTAACTGCCATTTATAATCATCTTCGTAAAGTGCGTGACTGGCACAATGAGCACCCTTATACAACAATCCCCGAGGGTATCAATCCTCTGACAGGCAAACCGCTTTCCAAGCTCGACCGTGAAATGATTGCAGATTCCGCTATGCCGAAAGAAGTACATGAAAGGCTAATGAAAGATTTACGCAGAGTATTGACGGAAGAACAGATTGAACAAATCTTGGATAAATACACGGTAGGTAAAGTTGCTTTTACCTTGAAAGGTTATCAGGCCATTGTGCCCAATATGACAGAGGAGGAAACAGCTTTCGTTCTGGAACAGTTGAAATTGGCTCGCGAACAAGCTATTGACTACAAGAATATGAAGCAGATTTCTGCTATCTTTGAAATTTATAAAACCAAATGCGAACAGTATTTCAATGAGCATGGTCGCAACTGGCGTCAGATGTTCAAAGAGTATGTGAATAAGCGAAATGCAGAAAAGAAGGCTCAAGGAAAGAAATAAATGAAGGTATACCCTTAACCTTCTGCATAACCGGAATATCTCCGGGATAATAGAAGAATATAATAGAGCTATGCTTTGCAACTGACAAAGCATAGCTTTATCATATCTAAAGCTATGCTTTAGTTCCCCTAAAACACTGCTATAATTTATTTCTTCACGATTACTAAACATCTTTTTCGCAGAAAATGTGTTATTTTGTAGATGGCTAACAGAAATGTATATGATATGGATAAGCAAAAAGTAGCATTAGTCCTTTCCATGGGGGGAGCACGTGGAATAGCACATATAGGAGTAATTGAAGAATTACTTCGTCACAACTTTGAGATTACTTCCATTGCAGGAAGTTCTATGGGAGCAATGGTGGGAGCAATGTATGCTTCAGGAAAAATGGAAGAATGTAAAGAATGGCTGTATAGTTGGGATAAACGCAAAATGTGGGAATTGGCGGATCTTACCTTAAGCCGGGATGGATTAGTGAAAGGTGACCGTTTTATTAAAGAACTGAAACAAATTATTCCGGACATGAATATCGAAGACCTGCCTGTCCCTTATGTAGCGATGGCTACGGATATTGTCCGCGATCAGGAAGTCAGGTTTGACAGAGGGAGCTTACATGAAGCTATCCGTGCGTCTATTTCTATCCCTATGCTTTTCCGTCCATTAAGAAAAGACGGTATGGTATTGATTGATGGAGGTATTCTGAATCCTCTTCCATTGAGTCATGTGCAACGCACTGAAGGAGACATTCTGATAGCTGTCGATGTGAATGCCCCCATTGATACCGGAAAGAAAAAGAAAGTATCTCCTTATAATCTGTTGACAGAATCTTCCAGGATGATGATGCAGCAAATCACCCGTTATCAGATAGAACGTTGTCAGCCGGATATCTTAATTCAAATTTCCGGTGATACGTATGATATGTTGGAGTTCCATCATGCTGCTTCGATAGTGAAAACTGGAGTGGAAGTTGCTCGAAGAATATTAATGCAATAAATAGTATTCATTAAAGTGATAGATTTTTATTCAATATAAATCATCTTTTTCGTCATTCCCCCGTCAATAGTGATGTTTTCTCCATTGATGAAATCATTGTTTTCCTCGCAGAGAAACAGACACATGCGGGCAATATCTTCCGGTTTACCTACCCGCCGGGAAGGATGCTGTGAATGGTCTTCCGGTTGGAGTTGAGCATAATCATGAGTCTGTATCCATCCCGGAGCAATGGAATTTACGGTGATATTCCATTCAGATAAAGACAAAGCCAATGCATGAGTCAAAGAATAGATACCACCTTTCGATGCTGCATAACCTTCACTTCTCGGTTCACTCATCAGATAACGTGTAGAGCAGATATTTATAATTCGGCCGTATGGGTTGGGAGAGGGCTGCTTTTTACGATGGATGGCAAGCAGTCGGGAAGTGATGAATACAGGACGCAGGTTAATAGAAAGAATTTTGTCGAAATCTTCTACACTTGTTTCTGTGATAGAAGAAAATTTGCTGATACCGACGTTGTTGACAATAATATCAATATCGTTCCATTCGGCAAGAATGGTTTGCATACAACTTTCAAGCGCGTTTTTATCACTTACGTCGACTTTATGGAATATAGCCCCGGTTGCCTTCGCAGTTTCCTGTCCCGATATTTCGTTTATATCACAAAAGGCAACTTGATTTCCAGCCAGGCGAAAAGCTTCTACTATTGCTTTGCCTATTCCTTCCGCTCCGCCTGTTATAAATACTCTTCTTTTTGAGTCCTCCGGTTTTGAAACCGTTGAAGTGTGAGACTTCGATTCAGCCGGACGTACTGTTGTTTTCTTCTTACCATATTTTTGTGCTTGTTTCCAAGCAGCTTTTCGGGCTTCGTATTGTTCCTGTTGTCTCTCTATGTAATTATCTGCCATCGTTATTTTTTATTTATTGGCAAATGTAAAGTATAAAATGGATAAATACAAGAATCGACCGCTCTTTTGCGGACAAAGGAGCAGTCGATTTCATTCAGATGGTCGTTCAAAATTTAAAACTTTGTCAGATCTATCTCTGCATATTTAATTCGTTGACGGCGCCAAGTGTAAATGGCATGCAGTTTCCCGTCTTTCCCTTGAATAATGCTAGGGTAAGAGTATTGGCTAATCGGACTATCTTCTAATGTAAGAACAGGCTGCCAATTGATACCATCTTCTGAAACGGCCACACAGAGCGGAGTACGCGGACCTTTCGGAGTTCCGGGCAATGTAGAGAAATTATTGTAGATAAGTATATGTCTACCGTCTTTCATTGTCACAGCATCCGTTCCGGAATTATTATTCGGAACATCCAGTAGCGTTACTTTACTCCACGTATCACCATTATCGCTGCTCCACGCAGTTGCTACCTGTGCGTTACGTGTGCGGCAGAGTATCTGTAATCTTCCATCCTTATGCTTCAAAATACTGGGTTGTATTGCATAAACAGGTTTGGCTCCTTCTCCTTTGATAGCTTCTCCGCCTTCCTGGTCATCCACATTCATATCCCCCTTTTTGCGGTTTTGGGTGGGGACGGATAACTCGGCATCCAGTGGTCCGACCATCTTCCAGGTCTTGCCTTTATCATCGGAAATCTCGAAATGAACTCTCCATCCGTTACTTCCTTCCGTACTGGAAGGGCAGATGATACGCCCATTGATATATTCCGGCTTATTCTTAATAGGTCCAAGAAAACCTTCCGGAAGCGGTTCGCGTTTGCTCCAGGTCTTTCCTCCATCGCGTGAACGAACTAACCATCCTGTCCAGTCACTCACTTTCAGACCTATTTTATAGAATAAAATCAAGTCACCTCCGGGAATCTGGAAAAGAACCGGATTCCAACAAGCTTTTCTGCGGGCAATAAGTTTTCCTTTTTCATTTTTCACAGGTGTACAAGTTGAATCGATTCCAGCCAATGCAGCTTGTGAATCTTTGAGCGAGAACACACCGTCAGCGGCAAGTTGGGGGGCGGTCCATTCTTTTGAGTCTTTAGGCTTACGACATACCCAAATGCAACAATCCGGATTGCGCTCTTTGGTTCCTCCGAAGAAAGAGGCTACGAGATCGCCGTTCTTCAGTTCTACAATCGTAGCTCCGTGACATTCGGGGAAAGAAGCTTTTTTGTATAGGAATTCATCACTTAGAATAGCTGTATTCCGGGTGGGTATGTCTACACTGAAGTGATATTTTCCCGATCCGATCTTTTCCTTCCGTCCATCCGGTAGGTGCACTTCACCTGTTGTGTTGGCAGGAAGCTCGATGTCCCATTCCAGATGAGTAGGAGTCTTTGCCCACCGGCTGATTATTTTCCCGTAGATACTCATGTATGAGGCATCCACATTGCTCAATTCCTGGATTTCAAAAGCCGGTTGGAAAATGATATGTTTGTAACCGGACTTCCAGCGGTCTGCACGAATACCTGCCAAATTATTGAAACACCAGGGTAATAAATCGCCTAAAAGCATCACGTGATTACCGCTGTTCATTTCAGGATTGGCCGTATCACCGTTCCATAACTCCCAAATAGTGGTAGCACCTTTTTCAACCATATATCCCCAAGATGGATATGTTTTATTGGTAGCCAATAGGTAGGCTACATCGGCATGGCCACGACGGCTCAATTCGCGCAATAGCCATTGCACACCGATTACTCCGGTACTTATATGTCCCTTGTTGGTGGTGATAATAGAAGTGACGGCATTTTTAGCTACCTCATGGATGTAGTTCTTAGGTACCAGTCCAAAAGCAAGTGGCAGGATATTGGCAGTAACTGTGTTGTTGCCATAGAAAATGCTGTCGGGATATAAAGTATGTCCCGGTACGGGAGAAGTACCTTCTTTTATGTGCAGAAAACGGGCATTGAATGCATCTTTCATACGATGTTCCAAATCTTCCCATTCTTCTGCGTCAGATTTCAGCCCTTGCAGGCTTGCAAAGCGGTGCATCAGTTGTAATACCTTCAGATAATAAGCGGTGGCGATCAAGGCACCGTCGGTCTTGCGGGAGGGGTCCTTACTATGAATTAACTCCAGTGATTCGGGTGGAACACACCAGTCACCATATTTATCTTTGGTGATGATAAAATCCTCTGTCATGTAGTATTCACGGATATGAGATACCCACTTCTTGATAGCCGGATAATTCTCTTCGATCGAACGTTTATCTCCAAAGTTCGTGAAAAGCATATCGCAGGCCATCGGTAAGGCGGCAGGCCAAGTCACATTGTCCGAGTAGTAGTTCCAGTATGCCGGGGCTACATCAGGAATACAACCGTCTTCCCGTTGCGCTTCGCGAATGTCACGCGCCCATTTGGTATACATGGCGTAATTATCGAAAAGCATACTTTCTCCCCAACAACCCATGGTACGGTCACCCAACCAGGGTTGGCGTTCATTCCGTTGCGGACAGTCAACCGGCATCCCTTTATAGTTGCTCCGGATTCCCCAAAATGCATTACGGACAATCTTATTCAGAGTTTCATCGGAACAGTTGAAAGTACCGGTATGTTCCATTTCATCTTCTACTACTTCGGCAACGAAATCTTCTGCTTTGGCGTCCGGATAACCGCTGACTTCTACATAACGGAATCCATGATAAATAAAGCGAGGCGCCCAGGTAGCATCTTTTGTTTCGCGTCCGTTGGCAACATATACATCTGTAGAACGGGCATCCCTGAAGTTTCTTGTATAAAGTTCACCATTATCTTGCAGGCTTTCTGCAAAACGGAGACGGATGCTGTCACCGGCTTGCCCTTTTATCCGGAAACGTACCCATCCCGCCATATTCTGACCGATATCCAGAATATATTTGCTACCGAGCTTTTTAATAGAAACGGGTTTCAAGGTTTCTGTGACTTTCATGCCCGGCATCATTTGTGCACGCAATGTTCCCGAAGGAATACTGACGCGTTGGGCCTGCATCCAGTCCTTGTCATCATATCCGGTTTGAGTCCAGTCTCCTAACTCTTTACGGGCATCGTATTCTTCGCCGTCATATTCATTGTTGCTACGGATAGGACCTTCAGTAGTTAATTTCCATGAAGTGTTTGTAGCAATTGTTTCTTTGCTGCCGTCTGCATATTCAACAATCAGATTCAACCGAAGCTTAGGATAACCGAAAGTCGGTATCTTATACGGTTTATAGTTCTGACGCATCGTATAGAAGCGGCCATTTCCGAGAGTTACTCCCATAGTATTTTCTGCCTGAAGCAGTGAAGTCACATCGTATGTGTTGTACAGAATCGTTTTCCGGTAGTCGGTAGGAGCAGGTGCCAGTACTTGATTGCCGATGCGTTGCCCGTTGATAAACAGCTCATATAATCCCATTCCGGCGATATGTACTGTGGCACGTTTCACGCCTTTCTTTAACGCAAACTCTTTTCGAAGATAACGGGCTGCCAAACGGCTCCATTGTGTTTCGCTGTCTCCGGGAGCGGCCCGATCCAAGCCGATCCATTGTCCTTGCCAGTCCGCTTCATTAAATAGTCCTGTGGTCCAAAAAGCCGGAGCACTCCAATTCGTTGCACCTTTGTTGGTGTCGATTTTCACTTTCCAATAGTAGGAAGCATTACGTTTTAATGTTTTTCCCTGATAAGTGATCCATTGGGAAGCGTCAGATTCAATCTTTCCTGAATCCCATATATCTCCTTTTTCTTGTTCCAATAGTTCCGGGGAAGATGCGACAAGAATGTGATACGCAGTCTGTATCACATTCTGTTCATCCGATTCGATGCGCCAACTCAATCGGGGCTGGCGCACGTCGATACCTTCCGGACTTTTCAGCAGTTCCGTTCGCAGATCAGTGATATCTATGGCTGCGTATATGGACCCGGTAAAGAGCAGAAGAAAGAAGAATGATACTATCCTTTTATTCATAAGTATGTTTTCATCATTCGTTTATATAAGATTATTTATTCCATTTTTGTTGTGCGTCCGGTAACTCTGTCCAGTCTTTCCCTATATAGTTCTTACTACTGTCCACTACAATCAGGATATGGTCGTTCCCGCTGCAATAACCGCTATCGTGCTGGAATTTATGCACACCATTATCAAATTCTCCGATGTATTCCAATTTACCATCTTTCGTAGTGTACCACCAGGCATTCTTTTTCGCACCGCTAATCTTGCTGAAATCAACTTCCATCGGACGTCCGGTATAGTTGTATACCATCAGATAATCATTACCACGTGTAGCGATAGCGCGGTCGTAACGTTCTCCATTCTGTCCTGCAATGATAGACTGATCGGGTATGCGTTCGAAGAACGGGAAAGTCAGCATTAGGTTTTTCAGATACTTCATCTGATTGTAGCCCGGATCATTCAAAGCATCATACCAGGGCTTTTTTGCACCGTAAGCACCACCTACACCCGGTTTGATAAATTGCATGATGGAATTATGACCGTAAGTATGTCCGAAAGCTCCGGCAAATACAGACCAGTAAGCATAACGGCGTACGTCATAATCCTTCCACAACAGTTCATTCTCATCGTGCAGGCCATGAGGAATTTCTTCGTAGATCGGTTCGCCGTCAATCACAGGTTTCATGGGTTCCATGGCCATGCTGCGTTCTACAAAACGCCAGTTATCTTCTTCCGTATTTTCTTCGATAGGATAGTCACCATCTCCGAAACGTTGTCCGTAGCGGCGGTGTCCGCTTTGGAACATGTTGAAATCCAACCAGGGAGCATTATTGAACCAAGTTGCGGAGGTTGTCCTTCCGCGTGGATGGAATGTCATCAGGTGATTTTTGTCGATAGCCTTGATAGAGGTTGCTAATGCTTCCCATTCGGCTGTTTTCACGTCTCCGCGAATATCCCCACCGATAAACCAGATAATATTGGGTTCGTCCTTATAACGCTCCGCTAAAAACTTGCCGTATGCTTTTGCCTGTTCTACAGTCATTTCGCCCCGATTTACCGGGCTTCCCCAAATACAGACCATGCCGATATATTGTCCCTTCTTTGCTGCTGTACGGATGATGTAATCCATGTGATCCCAATAACCGTATACGCCTTTTTGATTGATGTTTTTGAAGTTGTATCCGTCAATCATCGAATATTGTCCGTAGATATTCATAGACGGAACATTGTTCAACGTTTGAACCTGAATCACGTTATATCCGCGACGTTTACATTGTTCCAGGTAATATTCGGCTTCATCCCGGTTCAAGCGTTCGGGCAATAGCCAACCGGTTTCTCCTAACCAAAAGAAAGGAGTGCCATTTTCGTGTTTCAGATAACGTCCCTCTTCGGAAACTACGAGCTTGCCATTGTTCCAGGGGATATACGTCTTTTGTGTTTTCTTCTGTGCTGCGACCGAAGTTGCCATTGTCAATAGCAGCAACAAAAGAGGAAGAATTTTGAATTTTCTCATTGTACTTTATCGTTTTTAGTTTATTTCTTTGTCATTTTCTCATACTCAATGGCAGCCAGAATAAATGAACCTACCGATTTCGGATCATTTTCTATGATCGGTTCACTGATATAATATTCAAATGAGCCGTCACGGTATCTTTTTGAATCTCCACCCAATCCTGCAACAGCACAGCAATTGGTGATTGTATAACTGCCATCTTCTTCCAAACGGGTAAATGTCTTTACCATTCCGTCAAAGGCTTTTTGTGTCGGTTCGATATATTCGTTGTCAATATATCCTTTATTAATAGCTTTGGCAAGCGTATAGATAAACAGGGCAGTGGCAGATGATTCCAAATAATTACCTTCACGCGCTCCCTGATCGGTTACCTGATACCAGGTTCCGGATGAAGGATCCTGATATTTCACAATCGCTTTAGCCAATCCCTGCAGAATCTGTATAATGCTGTCGCGTCCGGCAGTTTCCTGTGGCAGGAAGTCCAGTACATCCACAATAGCTGCTCCATACCATCCGATGCTGCGACTCCAAAAATTAGGAGAGCAACCCGTTTCAGGATTGGACCATTTCTGTTCGTGACTTTCATCCCATCCGTGATAATAAAGCCCTGTTGCGGGATCATAAGTCTTGCTCTTTATCAAAAGAATTTGTTTCGTTGCTTCGTCAAATAAAGCAGGTTCATCAAAAGTAGCACCATATTGAACCAGATAAGGAGAAGCCATAAAAATTCCGTCCAACCACATTTGATGAGGATATCTCAATTTATGCCAAAATCCTCCCTCACTGGTACGGGGTTGCTCCGCCATTTGCTTGCGTAAAGTATCCATAGCTATTTTGTAGCGTTCGTCTCCGGTCTGTGCATAAAGATCGAAAAGGATCTTTCCGCCGTTGACATTATCAATATTGAATGAAAGATACTTCATGGTTTTGATATGCCCGTCAGCATCTATCAGGCTATCCGCATAAATCTTGGCATACTCATAATATGTACTGTCCCCGGTATGTTTCCATTCTTCCAACATGGATTTCACTACAAGTCCGTGGGTATATCCCCAACGTGGTTTTTTCGCTTTTTCAATCATCCAGGGTTCGGGAAAACGTTGCATTTCGGAGCGTGCCATGCGTTCACTCCATTTTTCCGTTTCTGCTTTTTGAGGTGCTGTGCAAGCCAGAAAACAAGCAGTTCCATAGACGGCAATCAGTTTTAATAAGTTCTTGTTCATTATCGGTCGAGTTATTATTTTCCAATCAGTACATATTCTTTTCCTGCTTTGGTAGGCAGATCATAGAGGTAAGTCTCTGCAATTTCCACTTTGTTCAAGTTTGCTTTTTCGTTAATCAACGGTTTCGGAATGCTAGGGACTATATAAAGGGAATTCGGATTTTCACCTTTGGCACGCTTCAACCCCTTGCCTGTTAATGGGTTGAGCGAACGTAAACGACAATTTCCTCCCTTATGAGATTTGACAACCAGCCGGCTAACTTTTCCGTTTTTCCAACTCAAATCAAGTTCAAAACCTCCACGGGCAATGATTCCCTTGATAGAACCTTCTTTCCAAACGGCAGGCAATGCAGGAAGTAAATATATAAAACCGTCGTAACTTTGCATCAACATCTCTGCAATACCTGCGGCACAACCAAAGTTCCCATCAATTTGAAATGGCGGATGCGCATCGAACAGATTAGGGTAGGTGCCTCCTTTTTTCTTTTCGTTGCGTACGAGAGTCAACTGGTCAGTTATCAGTTTGTAAGCGTGGTCGCCATCAAGCAGGCGTGCCCAAAGGCAAACTTTCCATCCCATGCTCCACCCGGTCGACGGGTCGCCACGATGAATCAGAGAAGTACGTGCCGCATCGAATAGTTCGGGGGTACGGTAAGGGGAAATCTGATTGCTGGGGAAAAGTCCGTACAAATGAGAAATATGGCGGTGCACATCCTTCGGATCATCCCAGTCGAACATCCACTCCTGTAATTGTCCCCAATGTCCTACCTGCATGGGAGCCATTTCTTTGAGACGTTGTGTCAGATGAGAGGCAAACTCCCGGTCTGTATCCAGTATTTGAGAGGCAGATATAATTGCTGTCCAAAGATCGAAAATCAATTGGTTGTCCATGGTGCATCCGGCAGCTGTGGTAGCTTTTCCATTGCTTCCCGAATGTACATTCTCCGGTGAATTACTGGGGCAGACTACCAGCCAGTTGTGCACGGGTTCTTTCACCATAATTTCATCAAAGAAACGTCCGGACTCTTTCAGTATCGGATAAACGGAACGCAGAAATTCCACATCCCCGGTGTATAGGTAACGCTCCCAAAGATGTCGGCAAAGCCATGCGCCACCACTGGGCCACATACCCGAAGGAGCTTTGTCAACTGCTCCTGTAATACGCCATATATCTGTGTTATGATGCAACACCCATCCGTTGGCTCCATACATAATCTTAGCCGTCTCTTTTCCTGTGTCACTCACTTCTTTTATCAGACGGAATAACGGTTCATTCAGTTCACTTAGATTCGTTACTTCCGAAGGCCAGTAATTCATTTCCAAATTGATATTACAAGTATATTTACTATCCCAGGAAGGAACTAATTTATCATTCCAAATTCCTTGTAAATTGGCGGGTTGTCCTCCCGGTTGGGAAGAACAGATCAACAGATAACGTCCGAATTGAAAATAAGTAGCAACCAGATGTGCGTCATTGGTGTTTTTGAAATTCTCCACACGCTTATCGGTTGTCACATTTGCATATTGGTCTTCTCCTAAATCAAGAGAAACACGTGTCAGATATTGTCGGTAGAAATCAACGTGATTCCGCTTCGATTCAATGAACGGATGAACCATTGCCTTTGCCAAATAGTTTTTTGCCCGTTCTATCTGATTACCGGTGATGTCTTGATAGTTATTGAAATTAGTTGCAATAGATACATAGATGATCGCTTCGTCGGCTTTCTCTACAGAAAGTATTCCATCGGCGCAAGCTATTTCTCCACCTTTATTTTTAGCAGTCAATCTGCCTTGAAATTCTACTTTTCCTTTCAATCCTTCATGCAAGGAAGAGACTCCCGAGAGTGTTACACAGTTTCCCTCTTCAGAAGCGATCATAACATCCTGGTGAGGGGAGGTAAGCTGTGCATTGAAAGTAATTTGGCCGGGGCGATTGGCAGTCAGTCGTACCATTACTACCTGATCGGTAAATGAAGTAATCGTTTCGCGTTGATACTGCACTCCGTCTACTTCATAACGTACGATTGCACGTGCGGAATCCAGACTTAATTCCCGGTAATAGTTAGAATAACGTGTATGTCCGGGAAAAGCGATTCGTAAATCTCCGAAACTTTGATATGGCATTCCTGAATTCGTCTTTGCCATCACCTTTTCTGTAGCGAGAGTTTGTGCTTCCAGATATTTTCCGGCAAAAACAAGTTCACGCACTTTGGGAATATACTCCAGTGCATTCGGATTAGCGTTATTATTGGGATGTCCCGCCCAAATGGTTTCTTCGTTTAGTTGTATTTGTTCTGTGCCCGGTGTTCCATATACCATGGCCCCCAAACGACCATTTCCAAGGGGTAATGCCTCGGTCCATACCTGCGCGGGACAGTCATACCATAGCTTGTATTCGGGTACAGATAACTTTTTCTCCTGTGCATGAATACAACCTACAGATACTATTACCAACAGATATCCGATTAATCTCTTTTTATTCATTTCTTTCTATTGCTTTTATTCTTATATAAACCTGTTGTTTACATACTTTTATAAAAGAGACGATTGAAAGTTCTTTTTGTACCCATTGCACAAGCAATAAGAAATAGGAATAATTAAAAGTTATCGGGTATAAAAAAAACGAACTTCAATATCCGGCTAAAAAGAACTTACTTTGCATCTGTAAAAATACTCCTGAAAAGTATAATTTCAGATATAGACTTATGTATTTGCTATTAAACAAGTATATGAATATGTATAATTTAATCATTAGGCCGTTATTATTTTGCATTGATCCGGAAAAAGTGCACCGGATGCTTTTAAGCTGGTTGAAGTTTTATCGCTATTTGTTTCCGGTCCGAGCTTGCGTGAGAGGCTACAGCAGAGTTTCTGATCCATTTTCGTATGGGCATTTGCAATTTAAGAACCGAATTGGACTGTCTGCCGGGTTTGATAAGAATGCAGAGGCTTTTGATGAGTTGGCAGACTTTGGTTTCGGCTTTCTGGAAGTAGGTACAGTAACTCCTGACAGCCAATCAGGAAATCCTTCCCCACGTATTTTTAGATTGGTGGATGATGAATCGTTGATTTCACGTACGGGCTTCAATAATTGTGGAGTAGATGCTGTCCGGCAACATATCAGGAAATATAGAAAGCATTCTTATGTATTAGGAGTAAATATTAATAAGAATCCGCTTTCTACAGGAGATCAAATTGTCAAAGATTTTGAGTCGACTTTCATCCATTTATATGATTGTGTGGATTATTTTACCCTAAACTGGGGTAGTATAGATAACGACCTATTTGCTATGGTTTTAGAAAAGCTCACAATATTTCGTCAGGCGGCGAACAAAAGATGTAATATTTTCATTAAACTTCCGGCAGATATAGATGAAAAAGCACTGGATACAGTCATTTCGCTTGCATATAAATACTCTATAGAGGGCTTTATAGCCACGGGACCTACAATGGATCGTTCAGGATTGCATCAGGCAGAAACAAAACAATTGGAGAAGATTGGCAACGGCGGGGTGAGTGGCCGGGGTATTGGAAAGAAATCGCAGGAAGTAGTGCGTTATTTATCCGAACATACCGATCGGCACTTTCTGATTATCGGAGCAGGAGGAATCATGACAGCCGAAGATGCAGCCGGAATGATTTCTCAAGGGGCTGACATGATACAAATCTATTCGGCTTTCATCTATTCCGGTCCGTCTATTGTTCATAAGTTAGGAAATAAACTTAAAAACGAATTGAAATGAAGAATTTAATTTGTGTAAGCCTGTACGATAATTTATCGATGAAGGTATATAACTTGTCGGAAGTGAATAATAAAGAGCTGATGGGGATAGTGGAAAATGCTCCTGAAGGAACTTTATTTGTTTTTACCAGTGAAAAATCAAATGGTAGCAGTGTTATTATGTGTCCCGGCGGCGGCTTCTTAAAGACCAATTTGGAACATGAAGGTCTTGATTTCGCCGAATGGTTCACTCAAAAGGGAATGACTTACGTGCTTTTCAAATATAGAATGCCTCATGAAAATCCTGATATTCCTAGACAGGACATCCGGTTGGCATTAGCAGTTATACGAGAAAAATTCCCGGAATTTAGCAAACGGGTAGGAGTAATGGGAGCTTCTATTGGTGGATATTTGGCCACTTGTTCGGCTACGATATTATCTGATAAGGAAAAGCCTGATTTTCAGATATTAATGTACCCGGTAGCTAGTATTGATGATCGTTTAACGCATCTTCCCTGCCGTGAACGGATGTTTGGTCACTCTTATTCACCGGATAAGATGGTACAATATTCACCGATTGAACATGTCACTTCAAGTACACCCGTCGCTTTTATAGTGGCTGCCTCAGATGACAGTGTGGTCAGTCCCCAGAATGGAATACAATTTGCTGCCCAATTACAGAAATCTGGTGTTCCTATATCCTTGCATATATATCCTACAGGAGGGCATGGATTTGGTTACAATGATAGCTTTGTGTACAAACAGGAATGGCTTCAAGAACTCGATGTATGGTTGGAGAAATTAATTTATTAATTCTTTTAGTTGCCATACTTTGAAATATACTTCTTATATTTGTCAGTAGAATATTTAATAATAAGAAGTTATGAAAAATTTTAATGTTACATCTATGCTAGTAATGCTGATGTTCATGTGTATTACAAGTATGCAGGCGCAGAGTATTGGCGTTCACGCAATTATTTGGAACATGAAGATCCGGAAATGCTGGTTAGCCTGGCACATAGGATATATGACAACAAGAGTGATAAGTTTATCCGTTATTGGTTTAATGCCGATGACGACGATCCGCGTCATCCTCAATTTCCCGAACTGCGTCCACAGATATACAATCATGAAGCAATGCCGTATGAGGGCTGTATATTAGGCTACTTCACCGTTTGGCAGGGACCGGAGAACAATGTTTGTGACAGTCTGAACATTCAAAAAAGGAATGAAGTCCTGATAGGTTGGAGCAAAGACGGTTTTCATTGGAACCGGGAAAACAAGAAACCATTTCTTCCTGTCAGTGAGGACTTTCATGCATGGAATGCAGGCAATGTACAGTCTACTGCGGGTAGCCCTCTGATAGTCGGAGACTCTCTTTATTTTTATGTCAGTGGACGCTATAACAGCAAGCCGAAACATGATTCCAATTTTGCCACAGGACTTGCGATGCTTCGTCGTGATGGTTTTGTTTCGATGCGGGCAGGAAGAAAAGAAGGATATGTAGAAATAAAAACTAAGATTCCGGCAAATGGAAACTATTTGTTTGTAAATGCAGATGTGAAGGGAACTTTAGCGGTAGAAGTGTTGGATGATAACGGTCAGCCAATGGAAGGATTTACAAAGAAGGACTGCATATCAATGAAAAAATCGGATAAAACGAAACAGATGATTTCATGGGAAAAACATCCAGGCGTAACATCACTGGTAGGGAAAACAGTCCGGTTGAAGTTTTATCTGAATCAGGCGGATATCTATGCATTTTGGATTTCGGCATGGCAAACAGGCGAAAGTGGTGGATATACCGGCGGTGGAGGACCGGGACTATCAGACAAGGGTATAGATACCACCATGGATAAATTGAAAAATAACTAAATATATTAAACTTAAAAAAGAAACTGTATTATGGAAAAGATTATAGGATTAATCAACGCTCCTTTTACTCCGTTTTATGAAGATGGAGAAGTAAATTACGAACCAATCGAAGCCTATGCGAAGCTACTTGTAAAAAATGGCTTGAAAGGTGTTTTCATCAACGGTTCTTCTGGAGAAGGGTATATGTTGACTGATGAAGAACGAATGAAGTTGGCAGAACGTTGGATGGAAGTTGCACCGGATGGCTTTAAGGTAATTGTACACGTGGGGAGTTGCTGTGTAAAGTCAAGCCGGATGCTGGCGGAACATGCGCAGAAAATCGGAGCTTGGGGAATTGGTGCAATGGCACCTCCTTTCCCGAAAATAGGACGAATAGAAGAATTGGTAAAGTACTGCGAAGAAATCGCTGCCGGAGCACCGAAGCTGCCCTTCTATTATTATCACATTCCTGCATTCAATGGAGCATTCTTATCGATGCTTGCTTTCCTGAAAGCTGTTGAAAACCGTATTCCCAATTTTGCGGGAATCAAATATACCTTCGAAAGCCTGTATGAATACAATCAATGTCGTTTGTATAAAGACGGCAAGTTCGATATGCTTCACGGGCAGGATGAAACCATTCTTCCTTGTCTCGCAATGGGAGGGGCGCAAGGCGGAATCGGCGGAACGACCAACTATAACGGTATAAACCTGGTAGGTATCATTGATGCCTGGAAAGCCGGTGAATTGGAGCAAGCCCGTGAATTGCAAAACTTCTCTCAGGAAGTGATTAACGTAATCTGCCATTTCCGTGGGAATATTGTTGGTGGCAAACGTATCATGAAGCTTATCGGACTTGATTTGGGCGGCAACCGTACTCCTTTCCAAAACATGACCGCTGACGAAGAAAAACAAATGAAAGCGGAACTGGAAGAAATCCGTTTCTTCGAACGTTGCAATAAATTCTAATAGGAGGACGTATGAAGAATATTACTGACTATATACAACAATGGGCTAATACCTATAAGGATGATATGCAGAATAATATCATGCCCTTTTGGATAAAGTATGGACTGGATAGAGTGAATGGTGGTATATATACTTGTGTAGATTGCGACGGTGCATTAATGGATAGTACAAAATCCGTTTGGTTTCAGGGGCGTTTTGCATTTACTTGTTCCTATGCCTATAATCATATAGAAAAGAATCCGGCATGGTTGCAAGCCGCAAAAAGCACACTAGACTTTATAGAGAAGTATTGCTTTGATTCGGACGGGCGTATGTACTTTGAGATGACAGCAGACGGTCGCCCTTTACGTAAGCGCCGTTATATTTTCTCCGAGTCATTTGCAGCCATAGCGATGTCCGAATATTCGATAGCGTCGGGGGATAAGACGTATGCGGTGAAGGCACTCGAACTGTTCAAACGTATGCAATATTTCCTGCAAACTCCCGGACTGCTTGCTCCCAAATATACAGATACGCTCCCCATGAAAGGACATTCCATCACCATGATATTGATAAACGTAGCTTCCCGAATCAGGGAAGCTATTCAAGACGAATGTCTGACACGGCAGATTGACGAGTCCATTAGCTGTCTGGAAAAAGATTTCCTACATCCGGAGTTCAAGGCATTATTGGAAACCGTAGGACCGAACGGAGAATTTATAGACTCCAATATGGGGCGTACCATCAATCCGGGGCATTGTATCGAAACAGCTTGGTTTTTGCTGGAAGAATCCAAGCTCCGGGGAAGGGATCAAAACATAAAAGAACTGGGGCTGAAGATTCTGGACTGGTCATGGGAGTGGGGCTGGGATAAAGAATTCGGCGGTATTATCAATTTCAAAGATTGCAGGAATCTTCCTTCGCAGGACTATGCGCAGGATATGAAATTCTGGTGGCCGCAAACAGAAGCAATTATCGCTACCCTGTATGCCTATCTGATGACGAAAGAAGAGAAATACCTGAAGATGCATCAACAAATCAGCGAGTGGACATATACACATTTCCCGGACAAAGAATACGGAGAGTGGTATGGCTATCTCCATCGGGATGGAACAGTCGCCCAGCCGGCAAAAGGAAATTTATTTAAAGGACCTTTTCATATCCCTCGCATGATGACAAAAGGATATATGCTTTGTGAGGAAATAATGTCTGAAATAAAAAAAGAAATAAGATGATTGTATCCAATTTACAAAATAGCCAACGGGTGGAGAAACTTCACCCGTTGTTCAAACAGCTTTTCGATTATGTGAAATCGCACGATCTGTTGCACGAGGAACTGGGAACTATCAGACTGGATGGTGATAATCTGATTGTCAATAATATCTATCCTGAATGTATTCCTGAAGGAAAGCGTTTATTAGAACTGCATCACGATTATATTGATGTGCACATATTGCTTGAAGGCAAAGAAACCATTGGCTGGAAAGCCTTGGAAGAATTAAAAGTGGAAAGGCAAGCTTATGATAAAAAGAGTGATTGTGCCCTATATGGTGACGTTCCTACTACTTTCATCAATCTCTTGCCCGGACAATTCGTCATTGTATATCCGGAGGACCCCCATGCTCCGGCTATCGGTAAAGGCTGGATACGCAAACTGATAGCTAAAGTAAAAATCTAAGTAAACAGTCTCAAAAATCTTTTAAATACAACTACCATGAAAAATAAAAATATTTATCCATGGGTAGTGGTTGCGTTGCTTTGGGTAGTAGCGTTGCTCAACTACATGGATAGACAAATGCTTTCTACAATGCAGGAAGCAATGAAAATAGATATTGTAGAACTGACGAAGGCAGAAGCTTTCGGTGCATTAATGGCAGTCTTTCTTTGGATTTACGGCTTTATGAGCCCGGTTGCCGGAATTATTGCAGACAGGCTTAGTCGTAAATGGTTAATCGTCGGAAGCTTGTTTGTTTGGTCGGCTGTAACATTCCTGATGGGATATGCCACGACGTTTGAGCAATTATATGGTTTGCGTGCAGTGATGGGGATTAGTGAAGCATTGTATATTCCTTCCGCTCTGTCCTTGATAGCGGATTGGCATCGGGACAAATCACGCTCATTGGCAATTGGAGTTCACATGACCGGACTGTATGTCGGTCAGGCAATCGGTGGGTTTGGAGCTACGGCAGCCGCTGCATTTTCCTGGCAGAGCACTTTTCACTGGTTTGGCATTGTAGGTATTGCTTATTCTGTGGTTCTTATCTTTTTCCTGCATGAGAATCCTGTCCGAATGAAAATAGAAAAGGTTGTTGCTAATGGCATTAGCAAGGGGAATTCAATTGGAAAAGGGCTGTTACTGTTATTTTCAAATATTTCTTTTTGGGTGATATTATTTTATTTTGCGGCTCCAAGTTTACCGGGGTGGGCTACAAAGAACTGGTTGCCAACGCTATTTGCGGAGAATCTGGATATTCCGATGTCACAGGCAGGACCAATATCTACGATTACCATTGCTCTATCTTCATTTGTCGGAGTAATATTGGGAGGATTCTTGTCGGATAGATGGGTGCTGAAGAATATCCGCGGACGTGTCTACACAGGGGCAATCGGACTGGGGATGACTATCCCCGCACTGTTATTGTTAGGTTTCGGACACGGTTTCATTAGCGTAATAGGTGCAGGATTGTTGTTCGGCATCGGCTTTGGTATTTTCGATGCCAACAATATGCCTATTCTATGCCAGTTCGTTTCTGCTAAATATAGGGGGACGGCATATGGTATTATGAATATGACAGGAGTTTTTGCAGGAGCTGCAGTAACTCAATTATTGGGAAAATGGACGGACGGTGGAAGTCTGGGCGAAGGATTTGCTATGCTTAGTATTGTCGTTGCACTTGCATTAGGGCTACAAATCTACTTTTTAAGACCTAAAACGGATAATATGGAGTAATACAATGATAGTTATAGTTTGGGTTGTTATGAGTAATAAGAAGAAAAGAATATTAGTGTAAAGCTCATTTATTATCTCAAATGTATAGATATATTTGTGAATATTGCATTCGTACTATTCTTACTCTTAAACTGTTTTCTTTTTATTATACAGGATGCTGATAAACTCAATTTGCATTTTTAATAAATAATGAAACAGTTTATTATAAACGGGTCTTACATTTATAATAAACGATATTCGGGATAATTCACTAAGTAGGCACGAATATATTAAACAAAATGGGGTGAAATCCATGTAGATTCCACCCCATTTCTATTCTTTCAGACACATATTTATGTTTCTGTAAATTCTCTTTATGTCTTTATTTTTGTATATATCATATCTGTTGTCTGCTAATTGGTTATTGCAAATATACGAAATTAAAAGAGGAAAGTCAATAGCATTTTAAAATTTGATGTGATACAACACATGCCTGCACAACGGATGCTCACCAGGGACAAGCGGATGATCGAATTCCCTCACTCGTTCCATTCCTATTTTCTGCATTACACGTTCTGACCGTTGGTTGAGAAGGGAAGTAAAAGAAAAGAGTTCTTTTATATCCGTTTTATTGCGTGTATATTCCAAACAAGCTGTTGCAGCTTCAGGAGCATAATCCTGTCCCCAATATTCGTGTGCTAACCGCCAGCCTATTTCTATGCCCGGAGCAAAGTCTACATCAAATGCAATCTGATGTAGTCCGGTATAGCCCATAAAAGCATGATCTTCTTTTCGTTCTACAGCATACAAACCGAAGCCACAGGTTTGGAACTCATTTTGAATACGCTGATAAAAGGCTAATGATTCTTCCGATGACAATGAATTAAGAAAAAACTCCATCACATGCGGATCGGCATTCATACGGGCAAAAAACGGGATGTCTTCTTCTTTCCAGTCGCGGAGAATCAGACGGGGTGTTTCTATATACTTTTGCATAACTATGATAATAATAAAATGCAAAGGTACAATTCTTTTTCCTTATTGGAAGTTATTCGTTATTATAAGTATTAACCATCATTCATTGAATACCCCCTTTCACATATAGTCAGTCTAGTCAGCAGCGTGGTACGGATGTGTAAACCAGAAGCAGGAACCTATTCCTTCGGTCGAATCCACGCCAATTTCTCCTCCCATTTGGGAAACAATGCTTTTGCAGATAGAAAGTCCGAGTCCTGTACCCTGAACAAAGGTATTGAGCTTCACAAAACGTTCGAATATACTCTTTTGCTTTTCTTCTGGTATTCCCATTCCGGTGTCGCGCACATAGAATTTTATTTTCTGATGGGATACTTGTTCATATCCCAGGGTAATACAGCCTTGCTGGGTGAACTTTAATGCGTTATTTATAAAGTTACTGATAACTTGAGTGAATCTGTTTTTGTCAGTGTAGAGATAACATTCCGGCAGTGGTTCCTCAAAAATCAATTCAACACCTTTACTCACTTTCATACTCATTGATTTGATGATTTCAGCACACGTCTCATTTACATCCACATTGGTATATACAAAATTAAATGTTCCCGCTTCGATTTTCGAAAGATCGAGAATATCCGATATCAGTTGCAAGAGAAGTTCATTATTCTCTTGCACAATCTTGATATATTCCTGCCGTTCGTTTCTGCTGTCCGTTTCTGCCAGAAGACTGGAAAAACCGACAATAGCATTGAGAGGAGTACGGATCTCATGACTCATGTTAGCTAGGAAAGCCGACTTCAGACGATCCAGTTCTTCCGCTTTATCGCGGGCAATAATCAATTTCTGTTCAGTCTCTTTCAAAGGCGTGATGTCATAATTGATACACAACATCTCGATAATACCGTCTTGCGGACGGTAATCCCTGACCATCACATTGATGCTGGTCCATGTATATTTGCCATTCTCCCTGCATACACGAACTTCTTTACGCAAACTGGTTGCCTTTCCCGTTTTCACTTCACCTACAAAGTTTTTCAGAACAGCCTGATCTTCAGGAACTACATGTGCATATACTCCAATAACCTGTGGCATGGGAGTACCTTCTTTTTCACCCAAATTCCTGTACCATGTATCTTGGGCATATCCATCTCTTGTCAATACATTGAAATGAGCAAATCCTACCTTGGCATAATCACCGATTAGAAGAAACAGATTCTCAAACTCCTGTATCTTAGTGTATGCATTGGTCGTTTCCGTTGTATCTATATTGATAAACAGATAGTTGATAAATCGATTTTGAGAATCATAGAGAGCAGTAACCTTAGTGGTAAGATTAATAATCCCATTTCTCCGGCTATCTACATATTGATTTATTTTTGAGAAGTCATAATTGATGGAGAAGTTTACATCTTCTTTCGCTCTCAATCTCTCTTTAACCTCTAAAGGAATATTGGGATTGTCGAACAGATTAACTCCCAATGCTTCATTCTTGTCAGACAAGCCGAATATTTCAAGCTCTTTATCATTAATGTCTACCAGATAACCGTCTTTGTCGTAAAGTTCGACGCCAGCCGGAAGATTCTTATAGATGTTTCTCAATATCTTTTCGCTGTTGTCCAAAGCTAGACGATCTTCTTTGGCTTGTAATTCCGACTTTCGCAATTCGATGCAAATACTGATAATATTAGCAAGAGAGGAGAAGCATTGATAATCCACATTGCTCCAGCTACGCTGCGTTCTTACCATATCAATTCCCATATAGCCCCATACCTCTTCTTTAGAGATTAGCGGAACTACCATCAGCGACTTGATATCTTGTATCTCCAACGTCTGACGATATTCCGCAGCTTCTTCGGGCATGTCGTCCAGCGTGTTCAGAATGATAGCCCTTCTTTCGGCTATCTGATGATTCCACCAGGTAGAAGGATCCCAGGGAATATTGCTCAAGAATTCCTGTTCCTTGGATATTCCTTCGGCGGTAACCTCATAAGTGCAATCCTGGCGTTGTTCTTTTCGGTTTATTTCGAAGATATAGATACGATCGCCCAAAAACTGGTTGAGGAGATCTCCTAATGTCTTGTTAACCACTTGAGTGACATCATCACATTGCAGAAAAGCAAGCAATGAATATGAAATATTAGTTTGTTGGTAAAGCAGATTGCTCACTTGAAAGAAATCAATGTTTTCATTCGTAGTATCGATCGGTCTGTCAATATATTGCAGAAAGCCCGTCATATTCCTATATCCCTCTTTATCGGGCTTTTGGAAATTAATCTTAGAGTACACCCATATTTCCCCGTCTTTTGCCCGGATTGGGAACATTTGTTCGTATGTCTCCAGATAAGAAAGAGACATATATTCATTTTTAAGACGCAGCCGGTGATCTTCACGTATTCTTTGGTGAAATTCGGTGAAACTGATGCGGTTACTTTCAAGGCCGAGTAAGTCAACAATAAAGTCAGAGCAGATATATTCTTTATTTTTCAAATCTGACTCCCACCATCCCATTTTGGCCATTTGTGCTATCTGAACGTATTTTTCATAGTCATAATTTGTTTGTTCTTTCATATTGTTTGCTCTTGTTTTCTGTTTTATATTATAAGCTAGCCGGCAAAGATAAGCATAACTTTTAAATAATGAGGAATTTGCATATCACAGCAGGATGAAAGTGGAAATTTGGTGCTGAAAAGTGGAAAAAGAGACAAATGAGTACAAACAGGGGATTATTTCGTCTTTCTCTTAGTGAAGAAGTGAATTATATAATCTATAATATATATCAGAAGAATGAAAAATACCAGATTATTCATGTTTGCGGCATGCACACTTTTTTTGGCAGCGTGTGGCAGGCAAACCGTGAAGATTATGACTCCGCCGGATGCGTCAAATCGTGTTTTGTTTGGTGCGGAGCAGTTACAGACTACCTTGGATAAAGCCGGTTATCAGGTAATGATGCAACAGGGAGACACGACATTCTCCGATCCCGAAATCAAAACGATTCTCTTGACGGAAGTAAATGACACGACGCTCAAGAAAGAAGGTTTTCATATTTCGACGACGGGCAATCTGACCAGAGTGTCCGGCAGGGATGGGAGTGGTGTCATTTACGGATGCCGTGAACTGATTGACCGTGTGAATGATTCGGATGGTAAGTTGAACTTCCCGGAGGAACTGAAAGACGGTCCTGAAATGGTATTGCGTGGCGCATGTGTAGGATTACAGAAGATGACTTACCTGCCGGGACATGGTGTGTACGAATATCCGTATACGCCGGAAAGTTTCCCCTGGTTTTATGATAAAGAACAGTGGATTAAATACTTGGATATGCTGGTTGCCAACCGCATGAATTCACTGTACCTTTGGAACGGTCATCCGTTTGCGTCATTGGTGAAACTGGAAGATTATCCGTTTGCATTAGAAGTAGATGAAGAAACGTTCAAAATGAACGAAGAAATGTTCTCTTTCCTCACAGAAGAAGCGGACAAACGCGGTATCTTTGTCATACAGATGTTTTATAATATCATTCTTTCCAAACCTTTTGCTGAACATTACGGACTGAAAACACAGGACCGTAACCGTCCCATTACTCCTCTGATTGCCGATTATACACGCAAGAGTATTGCCGCTTTCATTGAAAAGTATCCCAATGTAGGATTACTGGTTTGTCTGGGTGAAGCGATGTGTACAGTGGAGGACGATGTGGAATGGTTTACCAAAACAATAATTCCGGGAGTGAAAGACGGATTACAGGCATTGGGACGTACGGATGAACCGCCTCTTTTGTTGCGTGCGCACGACACGGACTGCAAACTGGTGATGGACGCTGCCTTGCCGCTCTATAAGAATCTTTATACGATGCATAAGTACAATGGTGAATCGTTGACTACCTACGAACCTCGTGGGCCTTGGTCGAAAATTCATACGGATTTGAGTTCGTTGGGTTCCATTCATATCAGTAACGTACATATCCTGGCAAATTTGGAACCGTTCCGCTGGGGTTCTCCGGATTTCGTACAAAAGGCGGTCACTGCCATGCACAATGTACACGGTGCCAATGCGTTGCACCTTTATCCGCAGGCCTCATATTGGGACTGGCCTTATACGGCGGACAAATTACCAAACAATGAACGTGAATTCCAGTTGGATCGCGATTGGATCTGGTATCAGACCTGGGGACGCTATGCGTGGAACTGCCATCGCGACCGTACAGATGAAATGGGTTACTGGGACCATCAGTTGGGCAAGTTCTACGGAACCTCTGACGAAAATGCAAGTAATATCCGTGTAGCATACGAAGAAAGCGGAGAGATTGCTCCGAAGTTGTTACGTCGTTTCGGTATTACAGAGGGAAATCGCCAAACGTTATTACTGGGTATGTTTATGAGTCAGCTTGTCAATCCGTACAAATATACGATCTATCCGGGATTCTATGAAAGTTGCGGACCGGAAGGGGAGAAGCTGATAGAGTATGTAGAAAAAGAATGGAAAAAGCAACCTCATGTAGGTGAAATGCCTTTGGATATTGTTGCTCAAGTAATAGAACATGGAGATAAAGCAGTAGCGGCTATTGATAAAGCAGCAGGTTCCGTCTCTTCAAATAAGGATGAATTTGCACGTTTGCAGAATGATATGCATTGTTATCGTGAATTTGCGTATGCGTTCAACCTGAAAGTGAAAGCTGCCAAACTGGTATTGGATTATCAATGGGGAAAAGAGATTAAGAATCTTGAAGAAGCTATTCCTTTGATGGAACAAAGCTTGGAACACTATCGCAAATTGGTGGAACTGACGGACGAACATTACTTGTATGCCAACAGTATGCAGACTGCCCAACGTCGTATTCCTATCGGTGGAGATGATGGAAAGAATAAGACTTGGAAAGAATTGCTGGTACACTATGAGAAGGAATTGGAAAATTTCAAAGCCAACCTCGCTTTGTTGAAAGAAAAACAGAATGGAAATGCGGTGACTGAAACTGTCGAGATTGCTGCCTGGACTCCTGCAAACGTGAAACTGATTTCTAATTATCCGACAGTGAAAGTGGATGAGGGTATTTCTTTATTTGTGGATGTTCCAGGTAAGATAGAAGCAGTAGCTCCGGAATTGAAAGGAATGAAGGCGCTCCGCTTTAATGGAAATGAGCAGAGAGAGAAAGGCACAAGCATCACTTTCGAAACGGATGCTCCGGTGAAATTGTTAGTCGCTTATTTCAAAGACGACCAGAAAAAGTATGCAAAAGCTCCGAAACTGGAAATCGATGCGTCAGCCAATGATTACGGTCAGGCGGAACCTGTATTGACGAATGCTGTCCGTATCAATGGAATGCCTTTGGCAAATGTGCATGCATATAGTTTTCCGGCTGGAAAGCATACGTTGATGTTACCCAAAGGCTATCTGCAAGTGTTGGGATTCACGGCTGCGGAAACGAAAGTGCGTAATGCTGGGCTTGCCGGGGATGAAGAAACGATGGATTGGTTGTTTTATTAATGAGAATTTATATTTCACCACAGAGGACACGGAGGACACAGAGTTCTTCTCTCTCTTTTCCGCAAGTAAAACAGAGCGATACATACGATTATAAATACGTAAGACTCTTTGTTACTCTATAGTGGATAAAAATAATAAACCTCTGCGTCCTCCGTGTCCTCTGTGGTGAAATATTAAGTATTAAACGATTAGAAAAAGTATCATGAAGAAGTTATTGCTGGCAGTTTTTAGTATAGCCACCACTTTCTCTCTATATGCGCAACGGGAAGTTCCGCAAGAACGAATGGAGCAGATTTACGAGGAAGTAAAGACACCATACAAGTACGGGCTCGCAGTTGCCCCGGCAGACAATTATCATAAGATTGATTGTCCTACCGTTTTTCGCCAGGGAGACAAGTGGCTGATGACTTATGTGGTTTACAACGGTAAAGGTGGAACCGATGGTCGTGGTTACGAAACGTGGATAGCAGAAAGTGATAATTTGCTCGAATGGCGCACTTTGGGACGGGTTCTTTCTTATCGGGATGGAAAATGGGACTGCAATCAGCGTGGCGGATTTCCTGCATTGCCGGATATGGAATGGGGTGGAAGCTATGAGCTTCAGACTTATAAAGGTCGCCATTGGATGACTTATATCGGTGGTGAAGGAACGGGCTACGAAGCTGTAAAAGCCCCGCTTTATGTCGGACTGGCATGGACGAAAGGAGATATTTCTACGGCACATGAATGGGAATCTCTGGACAAACCGATTTTGAGCATCCATGATAAAGATGCCCAATGGTGGGAAAAACTGACTCAATATAAGAGTACTGTTTATTGGGATAAAGATAAAACATTGGGAGCTCCGTTTGTGATGTATTACAACGCGGGCGGACGTCATCCGGAAACGGATTTAAAGGGCGAACGTGTCGGCATTGCGCTTTCCAAAGATATGAAAACATGGAAACGCTACTCCGGAAATCCGGTCTTCGCGCACGAAGCAGATGGAACCATTACAGGAGATGCGCATATCCAAAAGATGGGAGATGTGTATGTGATGTTTTACTTCTCTGCTTTTGAACCTTCGCGTAAATATAAAGCATTCAATACATTTGCCGCCAGCTATGATTTGGTGAACTGGACTGATTGGAAAGGAGCCGACCTGATTATCCCCTCCAAGAACTACGATGAACTGTTTGCTCATAAGAGCTATGTGGTGAAACATGACGGAGTGGTTTATCATTTCTATTGTGCAGTAAACAACGCAGAGCAACGTGGCATTGCCATTGCTACCAGTAAGCCAATGGGACGTTCGGCTGTCCGTTTCCCGGTTCCGGAGAGTAAGAATCGCCGGCAAATCATGACATTGAATGAGGGTTGGAAAACCTGGATTACAGAGGCAACTCACTTGAAAGGTAATTTTATGATGCCTGCAAAAACGGTGAATATTCCTCATAATTGGGACGATTATTATGGATACCGTCAGTTGACACATGGAAACCTGCATGGAACAGCTATGTATGTGAAAGATTTCACGGCAGATGTAAAATCCGGGAAACGGTATTTCCTTCGTTTTGACGGAGTGGGTACATACGCCACCATTACAGTGAACGGAAAGGACTTCGGACGCCACCCCATAGGGCGCACCACATTGACTTTGGATGTCACAGATGAATTAAAACAGGGAGTAAATCGCTTGGAAGTGAAAGCCGAGCATCCTGAAATGATCGCCGATATGCCTTGGGTATGCGGGGGATGTTCGTCGGAATGGGGATTCAGTGAGGGTTCCCAGCCGTTAGGAATCTTCCGTCCTGTGGTATTGGAAGTAACAGATGAGATTCGCATAGAACCTTTTGGTGTACATATTTGGAATGACGAAAAAGCTGCTAACGTATTTGTTGAAACAGAGATAAAAAATTATAATAAAGCAACAGAAACGGTAGAGTTAGTCAATAAACTAAGCAATGCCGATGGAAAACAAGTTTTCCGTTTGGTTGAAAAAGTTACTTTAGCTCCGGGAGAAATGAAAGTGATTCGCCAGCAGGCTCCTGTTGAGAATCCTGTCTTGTGGAATACGGAAAATCCATATCTCTATAAATTGGCTAGCATGATAAAGCGTGATACGAAAACAACGGATGAAATTTCGACACCCTTCGGTATTCGTACCATTAGCTGGCCGGTAAAACGAAACGATGGAGACGGACGTTTTTACCTGAATGGAAAGCCGGTGTTTATCAATGGAGTATGCGAGTATGAGCATCAGTTCGGACAAAGCCATGCGTTCAGTAATGAACAAGTTGCCGCAAGGGTAAAACAGATACGTGCAGCCGGTTTCAATGCGTTCCGGGATGCTCATCAGCCCCATCATCTCGATTATCAGAAGTATTGGGATAAAGAGGGAATCTTGTTTTGGACACAATTTTCCGCCCACGTGTGGTATGACACTCCGGAGTTTCGTGAGAATTTTAAGAAGTTGCTTCGTCAATGGGTGAAAGAACGTCGTAATTCTCCGTCAGTGGTGATGTGGGGATTGCAGAATGAAAGCACTTTGCCTCGTGAGTTTGCACAGGAGTGCAGTGATATTATTCGGGAGATGGATCCGACTGCAAAGACGATGCGTGTCATAACAACCTGCAATGGCGGTGAGGGTACAGACTGGAATGTGATTCAAAATTGGAGTGGGACGTATGGAGGAGATGTGACGAAATATGGTCGTGAGCTTTCTCAAGCGAACCAATTATTGAACGGGGAATATGGAGCGTGGAGAAGCATCGACCTACATACTGAGCCGGGAGATTTCCAGGTGAACGGAGTGTGGAGTGAAGACCGTATGTGTCAGCTGATGGAAACTAAAATCCGTTTGGCAGAACAGGCTAAAGATAGTGTTTGCGGACAATTCCAATGGATATACAGCAGTCATGACAATCCCGGACGCCGCCAACCGGATGAAGCGTATCGCAAGATAGATAAAGTAGGTCCGTTCAATTATAAAGGATTGGTTACTCCGTGGGAAGAACCGTTGGACGTATATTATATGTATCGCGCCAACTATGTTCCGGCTGCAAAAGACCCGATGGTTTACCTGGTATCACATACATGGGCCAACCGCTTTGAAAAAGGACGTCACCGTGCCACTATCGAGGCTTATAGCAATTGTGATTCTGTATTGCTATACAACGATCTGACAAATGAAAAGGCAACCTTCCTCGGACGTAAAAAGAACAACGGAACAGGCACTCATTTTATGTGGGAAAACCGGGATATTCGTTATAACGTACTTCGTGCAGTAGGCTATTACAAAGGTAAACCGGTAGCAGAAGACCTGATCCTATTGAATGGCTTGGAGCAAGCCCCTAACTTCGAACTTCTTTATCAGGATGATAAAAAGATATTGAAAGGAGAGGCAGGATATAATTATCTGTATCGTCTCAACTGTGGAGGGGATGATTATACAGATAGTTTCGGACAGTTATGGTTGCAGGACAATACGAATTATTCCCGTTCATGGGCGGAGAATTTCAAGGATCTGAATCCTTATCTTGCCAGTCAACGTACCACCAATGATCCGATTCATGGCACCCGCGACTGGACGTTATTCCAACATTTCCGCTTCGGACGTCACCAACTGGAATATCGTTTCCCTGTGGCAGACGGAACATATCGTATTGAACTGTATTTCACAGAGCCTTGGCATGGTACGGGCGGAAGCGCTTCTACCGACTGTGAAGGACTGCGCATATTTGATGTTGCCGTGAATGATTCTGTTGTATTAGACGACTTGGATATTTGGGCTGAAAGCGGTCACGATGGAGTTTGTAAGAAAGTGGTATATGCCACAGTGAAAGGTGGGATGTTGAAAATTCATTTCCCGGAAGTGAAAGCAGGACAAGCCTTGATTTCAGGCATTGCTATTGCCAGCACAGATCAGGAACTGAAACCGAAGATATTCCCTGCATCCGGTTGGAGCTGGGAAAAGGCGGATAAAGAAGTGATAGAAAAGACTCCGAAAGAGTTGCTTCCGGAAGATAAAAATGCTCGTATCAGTATATCATACGAAGCGGAAATGGCTGTACTGAAAGGCAAATTCCAAAAGAAAGAACATCGCAAACAGATGGGAGTGTTTTTTGGTAAAGGAAAAGGCAACAGTATTGAATGGAATGTTTCTACCGGGTTGGCGCAAGTGTACGCGCTTCGCTTTAAATATATGAATACTACCGGAAAGCCAATACCTGTTTTGATGAAATTCATTGATTCAAAAGGAGTAGTATTGAAAGAGGACATATTGAACTTCCCGGAAACACCGGATAAATGGAAGATGATGAGCACCACCACCGGGACCTTTATTAATGCCGGACATTACAAAGTATTACTTTCGGCAGAAAATATGGACGGTCTGGCATTCGATGCATTGGATGTTCAATAAGTTTTTTAGAAACACACACATATAAACAGAAAAATAGAAGCGGGACATTAAGAAGTTTGAATATACTTCCGGTGTCCTGCTTTTCATATTCTGATACTTTCTTATAAATAAAATATAGATGTTATTTTTTTAAGATTCGATGTTCTGATTTTAATTATTCGAGGGAGAAACTTCAAATAATCCCTATATTTGAAATCAAAAACAAAATAACACAATGGAGAGCGATTTACCTAATTTTGATTTGCCGTCTGATTATATTGTTGGAGAAGGGTATGGGATAAATTTATTAAAAAGGTATAAAAACTTTCCTTGCAGGGTAAAAGCCGGTTTTTTCATTCTTTGTGTAAAAGGGATAATGCAAACGACAATCAATGGGAATCTTCAAAATATTGGTGAAAATGATTTGATAACCTTACCGCCCGGATATTTTATGGAAATTCTTGATTTTTCACCGGATATTCATATCTATTATGCCGGGTTCTCATCCGAATTCATAGAGGGTATAAATCTAATGAAGTCTACAGAACATCTTCTCCCTATAATTATGGAAAATCCGATAATAAGATTATCTCCATTGCAGGCTTGCAGTTATAAAATGTTCTATGAATCGTCAATTCTTTCGTATGCTTCTCCAAAAACATTGGCAAACAAGGAAATAGTAAAGGCGGTTCTTACCATGTTCCTTCAGGGAGCCACTGAAATTTATAAAATGCAAAATAACTTGTATTTATCTTCCCAGTCAAGAAAGTACGAAATTTATCAGGAATTTTTGCAATTGGTCATGAAATATTATACTATTCATCACGGAACCTCTTTTTATGCCGAACATCTAGGACTTAGCTTGCCGCATTTCTGTTCAACAATAAAAAAAGTTGCAGGAAACACTCCTTTAGAAGTCATAGCTTCCATCATTCTGATGGATGCCAAATCCCGGCTGAAGTCAACCAATGAACCGGTGAAGAATATAGCCTTATCTTTGGGATTTAATAATATCTCTTTCTTCAATAAGTTTTTTAAGCAACATACGGGTGTTACCCCACAGGAATACAGAGGACATTAAGCTTCCACCGGCTGTTTTTCGAGTGGTAATGTAACGGTAAAACGGCTGCCTCTTCCTACTTCCGATACAACATAAATACTCCCTTGCAGATGTTCTACAATCGTTTTGCAGATAGAGAGTCCCAACCCCGTACCCTGCTTGAAAGTATTGACTTTATAGAAACGGTCGAATATTTCTTTCTGGCATTCTTGGGGAATACCTTCCCCCGTGTCCTCCACAAACAGACAAACTGAATCGTCATTTTCCGGATTAACCATAAAACCGAAATGAATATATCCTTCTTCTGTAAATTTCCGGGCATTATTTATGAAATTGCATATTACTTGTTTCAAGCGTGTAGCGTCAGTAGTTATGTAAATATCATCATCCGGCAAGATTGCTTTTATTTCGATTTCCGGCACATTTTTCACGACCTGCTCTTTCTCTATATCCTTCATTATGGATTTGAGGGAATAATTGGAATAAGTAAACTTGATAGTGTTTGATTCAATCTTGGACAAATCAAGTATATCGTCAATCAATCGTACTAAATGTTCGCTATTGATGCTGATTAGTCGCACGAAATCGGCACGTTCCTCTTCACTTAACTCATCATAAGTAGAACCTATAACATCAGAAAAGCCGACTATTGCATTCAGCGGCGTACGGATTTCATGACTCATATTGGCTAAAAATGCCATTTTAAGACGATCGCTTTCTTCTGCTTTTTTACGTGCCTCGATTAAGGTGTTTTCTATGTCTTTATATTCCTGAATACTCAAGCAGATTCCCACTAACCGATAGGGATGACCGGATATGTTTGCAATATAAGTTGACTGCCCTTCAAACCATTCCCAAGTACCATCCCCCCGGCGCAAACGGAATGGAACTGTTTTGTCAAAAGTTGTATTACCACTAAGTTGTACAACAAAGGCGTCAGCCATAGTTTGCCGATCGTCCGGATGAATCATATTCACATATTCCTCCATTGTCAAAGTATTATTCTCTCCGGCTGGAATACCTAAATGTTCAAAATAACGATCGTCAAGAGTAAATTCACTCCGGCTTATATCATAATACCAGGGGTATATCCTAGTTCTTTGCAAGGCTGTATTTAATATATATTCTTGTGTCAGTTCCACTGTAATATTACGGAAAAAGAACAAGATGATTTTTTCGCCCTCTTCATTTTCCATTGTAGCAAATTCTCCTCTTATCGGGAATTGTGTATAGTCAACTTGTTCCTGCATAAATGTATGTTCAGGCAGTGAGTATACTTTTTTGCCCTGATGAATTTCTTCCAAAATGGTCGAGAGTATATCTTCTTTCTTATTTAACAGCTTGAATATCTTGTTGGTCGGAAGAGGCATCATCGCATTGACTGACGAATGTACATGAAGTTCCGTAAAAGCTTGCTGATTCAGTTGTATGACTTCTCTATTTATATCCAATATGATAACTCCGTCAGGTAGGATATTCAGCAAATCATCATTGTAGAGTGTTTGTCCGTTCGCTTCCATATTTTGTTATTTTTCGTTCAATGTACAAGATAATAATTAAATTCATAACAAAGAAAGCCATTTTACTGAAGAAAACATTATTTCAACAAACCTTTTGTACCTGTTTATATAGCTATTTTAATTTGCAACACATTGAATGTTAATACGATATTCCTTTTTTAAGATTCGATACTCATTTATTAAGCCTCACTCCGTTTATTTGCCAGTCATTTTTTTCTGTTCCTTCAGTGAAATTGAATGATTGCACAGAAGAAGACAACGGTTCGAATGTGAGTGAAAATTCTGCTTCGCCGCTTTCAGGCAAATAAAAGTGCTCACCGGGTTTAATCCCATCTGCTTTCTTTAAGGTATACGTTTCACCTTTCTCATCTACCAATCTACAATTCGGGCTGACTCGTATCCAGTATTTGGGAATATAATAAGCGTTGAAATGTACGATGGTAGCGGTGTCTGTCAGTACCACTTGCTTGACTTCAAGAATATCGGTATTGGTTGATTCCGACACCGGATAGTTAACGACTTTTGTATTTCCTTGCCATGTAATACTCATTTCATGTTTGACAGCATCCAGATACCTGCGCATTTTTAGTTTCAAACTACCTTTGCCATAACCCGACCACATTTTCATGATTTTGCCTTCGGGAGAGATAAGGACATAGTTGGGAATACCTCGAACTCCATATTTAGCGTATAATCCGGCTGTTTGTTTTAAGTCACTTAAATTCTGCCAGGTCATTTCATGTTTTGCCGAAGCTGCCTTCCACCTGCTTTTCGTATCGGAGCTTAGACTAATGATAGTAAGACGCTCTTTATATTGTTCTTGAATCTCTTTCATCTCTGGTAAAGCCATAATGCAAGGACCGCAACCGCTACTCCAGAAATCAAGCAATATATATTTTCCATTGAAATCAGTCAGATGATGAATCTTTCCATCCAAATCGAAAAGTTCGGTATCTGCCATTTTATCTCCCTCTTTCACAACTGTAGGTGGGAAAAGATTAACTGTAATTTCCTGTCCTGTTATAGAAGTTTTTTGTGCTTCATTCATTCTATTATACAAAGCCAGTGTTTCATCTTTATAAGAGAAATTTGGATTGTACTTCACCGACATGCTCAATTTATATAGCCTGTCCATCCAAATGTTTGATACAGGAAGTTCCTGCATCAGTTTCATTTCACGTTTGCTGATTAAAGCTGAAATACTGTCTTCTTTCGCACGTAGAGCCTTCCGTTCGGCTTCCGGGGCAGAACGCAGACTTCTTGCTTTGATAGACAAACGTTGATACTCATCCCATAAATCGTGTGAATCTTCAATAAACCTATTATATTCTATTTGTTCCTTTACAGGGCTGTCTACTGTCCACGTATGTATCAAGGTATTCGTTCCGGTTACTTTGATTCTTGCATTAGGAGTTGCATAAATCTCCAGCGACATGGAAGGAAAATCATCATTACGGGTACACATTAGAGATAATTTGTCTAAACCATCTTCTCCGGCATTTCGTTTGAAGAAGAAAGTACCGTTTTGTATGGTATCCATGGCTACTGTACTTCCTACATTTCCGTCAAGTAGAAAAAGAGAAACAAGAGTTCCATCCTTTACACCTTCCACTTTACCTTCAATCGTATACTCGTGTTGTGCTTGTGAAACGAGACTGCCTAATAAAAAGAGGCTGCTAAATAGTAGTTTTTTCATCATCATAATATTAGAAGTAATTATACGCCACAAGGTAAAGCTTTTCTTTATAGAGTGTTACTCCTTTTATTGTTCTTTAATATTTCTGTAAAAGAAAGGGGTACAAAATGCCCTTTCGTTCGTCTACTTGATATGAAGAAAAAAGAACGAATGAAAATATATACTTTACTGCTTGGCGCATTGTTTGTAAGTCCTACACAGGCACAAACAATGCATGATTGGGAGAATCATCATGTTCTCCAGATCAACCGTGAACCGGCAAGAGCTACTTTTACCCCTTTCTCTGTACAGAAAGGAGACGGCTCAATCTCTTTAGACGGAACCTGGAAATTCCGTTGGACTCCCGTTCCCAATGAAAGAGTCGTGAACTTTTATCAGATAAATTTTGATGATAAAGATTGGACGGATTTTCCTGTTCCCGCCAACTGGGAAGTGAACGGATATGGCACGCCTATCTATGTTTCAGCAGGCTATCCGTTTAAAATAGATCCTCCACGGGTGATGGGAGAACCGAGAACTGACTATACCACGTATAAAGAAAGAAACCCGGTAGGGCAATATCGCCGCACTTTTGTATTGCCGACCGGATGGAAAGTGAATGGACAGACTTTTCTACGGTTTGAGGGCGTAATGAGCGCCTTTTATGTTTGGATCAACGGTGAGCGGGTAGGGTATAGCCAAGGCAGTATGGAACCGAGCGAATTTAATGTCACGAAGTATCTGAAATCCGGAGAAAATCAGATTTCACTGGAAGTCTACCGATATAGTGACGGTTCTTATCTGGAAGATCAGGATTTCTGGCGTTTTGGTGGTATTCATCGTAGTATTCATCTGATACATACGCCGGATATTCATGTCCGTGATTATGCGGTACGTACTCTTCCCGCATCTGCTGGTAATTATAAAGACTTTATTTTGCAGATTGATCCGCAATTTAGTGTATATCGAGGGATGACCGGAAAAGGGTATATTTTACAGGGAGTACTGAAGGATGCTTCAGGCAAAGAAGTTGCCACATTGAAAGGCGATGTGGAAGATATGCTTGATTTGGAGCATAAAGCAAGCCGGATGAATGAATGGTATCCGCAGCGTGGCCCGCGTAAGATGGGACGTTTGTCAGCTATTATAAAATCACCGGAAAGATGGACGGCAGAAACGCCCTATCTCTATAAATTACACTTAACTCTCCAAAATGAAGAAAGAAGAGTCGTAGAACAGATAGAACAGGCCGTGGGCTTCCGCTCTGTAGAAATCAAAAAAGGACAACTGTTAGTGAATGGTAATCCGGTTCGTTTTCGTGGAGTGAACCGTCACGAACATGATCCACGGACGGCACGTGTCATGAGCGAGGAACGAATGTTGCAGGATATTCTTTTAATGAAGCAGGCGAATATAAATGCCGTACGCACCAGCCATTACCCCAATGTCAGTCGTTGGTACGAGCTATGCGACAGCTTGGGATTGTACGTGATGGACGAAGCGGATATAGAAGAACACGGATTGCGTGGCACGCTCGCAAGTACCCCCGACTGGCATGCAGCATTTATGGACCGTGCGGTCCGTATGGCGGAACGTGATAAGAATTATCCATGTATTGTAATGTGGAGCATGGGAAACGAAAGCGGTTACGGACCGAACTTCGCTGCTATTTCGGCATGGCTGCATGATTTCGATCCCACTCGTCCTGTACACTATGAGGGGGCGCAGGGAGTGGACGGAAATCCTGACCCGAAGACGGTCGATGTTATCAGCCGCTTTTATACCCGGGTGAAACAAGAATATTTAAATCCCGGTATTGCAGAAGGAGAGGATAAAGAACGCGCTGAAAATGCACGTTGGGAACGGTTGCTGGAGATTGCGGAGCGTACCAATGACGACCGTCCGGTGATGACGAGTGAATATGCACATTCCATGGGGAATGCATTAGGAAATTTCAAGGAATATTGGGATGAGATATATAGTAATCCCCGTATGCTGGGTGGTTTTATATGGGATTGGGTAGATCAGGGAATCTACAAGACTTTACCCGACGGTCGTACCATGGTGGCTTATGGTGGTGACTTTGGCGATAAGCCGAATTTAAAAGCTTTCTGCTTTAATGGATTGCTGATGAGTGACCGTGAAACTACGCCTAAATATTGGGAGGTAAAGAAGGTATATGCACCAGTTGAACTGAAAATGGAAAATGGGAAGCTGAAAGTGACGAACCGGAACCATCATATCGATTTATCATCTTATCGCTGCTTATGGACATTGTCTGTGGATGGAAAACAGAAAGAACAAGGAGAAATTACATTGCCGGAAATAGCTCCAGGAGAAAGTGGAACAATAGATTTGCCGACTTTCCGTTCATTGAATCCTCTTTCCGATTGCCAACTGAAAGTAAGCATTGTTTTGAAATCGGATGCTCTTTGGGCAAAGGCAGGACATGAAGTGGCCTGGGAACAATTCTGTTTGCAAAAAGGAGATTTAGCTTCTGCTGATTTAATTAATAAAGGAACGCTTCAAGTGGAAGAGGATGATAAATCTTTATTGATTAGCGGACGTGGTTTTTCTGTTCAGTGGGAAAAGAAAGTGAACGGAAGTATGACCTCCCTTATATATAAGAACAAAGAAATGCTGGCTCACTCCGATGATTTTCCGGTTCAGCCTGTCACTCTAGTTTTCCGTGCTCCGACAGATAATGACAAGAGCTTCGGAAACTGGTTGGCTAAAGACTGGAAATTGCATGGAATGGATCATCCGCAGATAAATCTGGAATCTTTCCACCATGAAAAACGTGCAGACGGGGCGGCCATTGTCCGGATTCAAACTAGTAATTTATATAAAGAAGGAAAAGTGGTGACTACTTCTGTCTATACGGTCTTTTCAGATGGAACGATTGATCTGAAAACAACTTTCTTGCCACAAGGAGTTCTTCCTGAAATTCCCCGTTTAGGTATCGCATTCTGTCTGGCGCCTGCTTATGATACATTTACCTGGTATGGCAGAGGACCGCAGGATAACTATCCTGACCGCAAAACATCTGCTATGATAGGGCTTTGGAAAGGAAGCGTTGCAGACCAATACGTACATTATCCACGTCCGCAGGACAGTGGAAACAAAGAGGAAGTGCATTATCTTACCTTGACCGACAAACAGAATAAAGGTATTCGTGTTGACGCGGTAGAAAACGCATTTTCTGCATCTGCCCTGCATTACACCGTACAAGACATCTATGAAGAAACTCACGATTGCGATTTAAAACCACGTGCGGAAGTTATTCTTAGTATGGATACTGCCGTACTTGGATTAGGGAACAGTAGTTGCGGACCGGGTGTATTGAAGAAATATGCCATAGAGAAAAAAGAACATACGTTGCATCTCCGCATCAGTAGTAAACAATGATAGCAATAAATAACTAACACAATTATAAAAGTAACAATGAAAAAAGTAACCACTTTATTATCAACCTTGGCGTTGGCAACTACCCTGGCTGCTCAAAACCTTCCACAAACGGAAAGGCAATATCTCTCCGGTCACGGATGCGACGATATGGTTGAATGGGACTTCTTTTGTACCGACGGACGCAATTCCGGCAAATGGACGAAAATCGGCGTACCTTCCTGCTGGGAATTGCAAGGCTTCGGCACTTATCAGTATGGAATCACTTTCTATGGAAAGCCATTTCCTGAAGGCGTTGCCGATGAAAAAGGTATGTATAAGTACGAATTTGAAGTTCCGGAAAAGTTTCGCGGCAAACAGGTCAATCTTGTATTCGAAGCTTCAATGACAGATACGGAAGTAAAAGTAAACGGACGCAAAGTTGGTTCCAAACATCAGGGAGCCTTCTATCGTTTTTCATACAACGTCACGGATTTCCTGAAATATGGCAAAAAGAATTTACTGGAAGTCACTGTTGCCAAAGAGAGTGAAAATGCCAGTGTGAACCTTGCCGAACGTCGTGCTGATTATTGGAATTTTGGCGGTATCTTCCGTCCGGTGTTCCTGGAGGTGAAACCAGCCGTAAACCTGCGGCACATTGCCATTGACGCAAAGATGAATGGAACTTTCCGTGCCAACTGCTACACAAATATCTCTAATGACGGAATGAGCATCCGCGCACAGATTTTAGATAAAAAAGGGAAAAAGATAACGGAAACCACCGTACCCGTAAAAGCAGGAGGCGACTGGACTTCCCTGCAACTGAATGTATCTAACCCCGCATTATGGACAGCGGAAACTCCGAATCTTTATCAAGCGCAATTCTCTCTATTGGATAAGACCGGTAAGGTTTTGCATAGTGAAACAGAAAATTTTGGTTTCCGCACGATTGAAGTACGCGAAAGCGACGGACTTTATATAAACGGAGTACGTATCAATGTGCGTGGTGTCAATCGCCATAGTTTCCGTCCTGAAAGTGGTCGTACGTTGAGTAAAGAGAAGAATATCGAAGACGTTCTCTTGATGAAAGGCATGAATATGAATTCTGTTCGTTTGAGCCACTATCCGGCTGACCCGGAATTTTTGGAAGCCTGTGATTCTCTCGGACTTTATGTGATGGATGAATTGGGAGGCTGGCATGGCAAGTATGATACCCCCACCGGAGTACGTCTGATTGAAGGCATGATAGAACGTGACGTGAATCATCCGTCTATTATTTGGTGGAGTAATGGTAACGAAAAAGGATGGAATACCGAACTGGATGGAGAGTTTCATAAATACGATCCACAGAAACGTCCGGTTATTCACCCGCAAGGCAATTTCTCCGGTTTTGAAACCATGCATTACCGCTCTTACGGAGAAAGCCAGAACTACATGCGCTTACCGGAAATCTTTATGCCTACGGAATTCTTGCATGGTTTATACGATGGCGGCCATGGTGCCGGATTATATGATTATTGGGAAATGATGCGCAAGCATCCTCGTTGTATCGGTGGATTCCTTTGGGTATTGGCAGACGAAGGTGTGAAGCGTGTAGATATGGACGGATTCATTGATAACCAGGGAAACTTTGGAGCAGACGGTATTGTAGGACCACATCACGAAAAGGAAGGTAGCTACTACACTATCAAGCAGTTATGGAGTCCGGTACAAATCATGAATACTTCTATCGACAAGCAATTTGATGGCAAATTCTCCGTAGAAAACCGTTACGATTATCTGAATCTGAATACTTGCCGTTTCCTTTGGAAGCAAGTAAAATTCCCGCTGGCAACAGATGCTTCCAATGCTGCTATTCAAGTGTTGAAAGAGGGTGAAGTGCAAGGCAGTGACGTGGTTGCTCACTCGGCAGGCATTTTGGATATAAAAACAAATATCCTCCCCAATGCAGACGCCCTCTTCCTGACAGCAATCGATCCATACGGCCATGAACTTTGGCGCTGGACTTTCCCGATCAACCAACTGAATCAGCAGACAGAACAGCTTTCTCCCTTGTCCAGTCGTCCTGCTTATACAGAGACAGAAAATGAGCTTACTGTGAAAGCGAATAAGCGTACGTTTATCTTCTCAAAGAAAGACGGACAACTGAAAGGAGTATCTGTAGATAACCGTAAGATTAGTTTCGCCAATGGCCCCCGTTTCATCGGAGCCCGTCGTGCAGACCGCTCATTGGATCAGTTCTATAACCATGATGATGAGAAAGCAAAAGAAAAAGACCGTACATATAGCGAATTCCCTGATGCTGCCGTATTTACGAAACTGGACGTAAAACAAGATGGAGGTGATCTGGTTGTTACCGCCAATTATAAACTGGGCAATCTGGATAAAGCCCAATGGACAATCAACCCGAGTGGGGATTTGGCTTTGGATTACACCTACAATTTCTCCGGTGTCGTAGACTTGATGGGTATTCGTTTCGACTATCCTGAAGATCAGGTAATCAGCAAACGCTGGCTGGGTGCCGGACCTTACCGTGTATGGCAAAACCGTATTCACGGAACGCAATACGATGTATGGGAAAACGACTATAACGATCCTATTCCGGGTGAGACCTTCACATATCCCGAATTTAAAGGATACTTTGGTGATGTTTCCTGGATGAATATCCAAACGAAAGAAGGCACTATCAGTCTGACAAACGAAACTCCCGACACGTATATAGGAGTATATCAGCCTCGTGATGGCCGCGACCGTTTGCTTTATACTCTTCCCGAAAGCGGAATCTCTGTCCTGAACGTGATTCCTCCGGTACGTAATAAAGTAAACTCCACCGATTTGTGTGGTCCCTCTTCACAACCGAAATGGGTAAATGGTCCACAAACCGGACGAGTCATTTTCCGGTTTATGTAAATGAATCATATAAAGGTATCCACATTGCGTTGGGTACCTTTTTTATTTGGCCTTCTCACCGATTTTTCAAGGAAAAAGGCTATAAGTGGGGAATAATCATTATTTTTGTTTCGTTTTATACATTCAGATTAATGAATTCTTTCCTATGTACACAATACTAATTATAGAAGATGAACCCCGGGTTGCAAGTTTGCTGATGAACGGACTGGAGGAAAATGGCTATCAGACAATGGTGGCTTATGACGGACTGATGGGCTTACGGCTTTTTCAGACGCATACATTCGATCTGGTTATATCCGACATTGTTCTGCCTAAGATGGACGGATTTGAACTGGCGAAAGAAATTCGCAAAACCAATCCCAATATTCCTATATTGATGTTGACGGCATTAGGATCGACGAATGATAAACTGGACGGCTTCGATGCCGGTGCAGACGATTACATGGTGAAACCTTTTGATTTCAGAGAGTTAAATGCCAGAATCAAAGTGCTATTGAAACGTGTGGCGGGTAATGCTCAGGAATTACCGCAGGAACTTGTCTATGCAGATTTGCGTATTGATCTTCAACGAAAAGATGTAGAACGGAATGGTATATCCATTAAACTTTCTCCTAAAGAATACAACCTGTTGTTATATATGGTAGAAAATGCCGAAAGAGTATTGAGCAGGGTTGAAATAGCAGAGAAAGTATGGAACACCCATTTTGATACAGGAACGAATTTCATAGATGTATATATCAACTATCTTCGCAAAAAGATAGACCGGGATTTTGAACCGAAACTTATTCATACCAAAGCTGGAATGGGTTTCATACTGACTGATAAATTATGAAGATCAGGACAACGTTGACTCTACAATATGCAGGGCTTACAGCTGCGGTATTCTTTGTTTTTGTGATGGCTGTCTACTATGTAAGTGAACACTCGCGTAGTAATGCTTTCTTTCGTAATCTTCAAAGTGAAGCTATAACCAAAGCGCATTTATTCCTTAAAAATCAAGTAGATGCCAAAACCATGCAGTCCATATACCTGAATAATCAGAAGTTTATTGATGAAGTAGAGGTTGCCGTCTATACAACAGATTTTAAAATATTATATCATGATGCTTTGCAAAACGATATTGTCAAAGAAACACCGGAGATGATAAAGCGTATTTTACAGCGGAAGAACATCAATTTCTATGTAGATGAATATCAGGCTATAGGACTGGTGTATTCGTTTGAGGGCAAAGACTATGTGGTTACTGCCGCAGCCTACGACGGTTATGGATACGCCAACCGGGATGCGCTAAGAAACATGCTCATTCTCCTATTTATCGGTGGATTGAGCGTATTGGTAGTTGTGGGATATATCCTTTCACGAAGCACTTTAAAACCGATACGTAATATAGTGAAAGAAGCGGAAAAAATCACAGCATCGCATATTGATAAAAGATTGCCTGTAAAAAATGAACAGGATGAACTGGGAGAATTGAGTACGACATTCAATGCATTGTTGGAGCGCCTGGAAAAGTCTTTCAATTCACAAAAGATGTTCGTCAGTAATGTATCTCATGAATTACGTACTCCTATGGCAGCCCTTACAGCTGAACTGGATTTAGCTTTATTGAAAGAACGGAGTTCCGAACAATATCAGATGGCTATCGGCAATGCATTGCAGGATTCTCATAGGATTGTAAACCTGATCGACGGATTGTTGAACTTGGCAAAAGTCGACTATCAATCGGAACAGATCACAATGGAAGAGGTTCGTTTAGACGAGCTGTTGCTGGACGCCAGAGAGCTGGTATTAAAAGCCCATCCGGATTATCACATCGAATTAGTATTTGAGCAAGAAGCTGAAGAAGATAATGTGCTGACAGTAATTGGAAACAGTTATTTACTGACCACCGCTTTTGTGAATTTGGTAGAGAATAACTGCAAATATTCTTCCAACCGAACTTCGTCAGTCTTGATAGCCTATTGGGACCAATGGGCAATTATCCGCCTGTCAGATACCGGTGTAGGCATGTCTGATACGGATAAAGAAAACCTGTTTACACTGTTTTATCGCGGAGAAAACAAGAATATTGCTCCCGGAAATGGTATAGGTATGGCCTTGACACAAAAGATCATCCACCTTCACAAAGGCGAACTTACCGTATCTTCCCATAAGGATGAGGGCACTACCTTTGTGGTGAAGCTCCCGCATATCTAAGAAACTCTAATCGTTTTCTAATACCACTCTAATCATTCTCTAACAGCTTCCCGGTGAAGTCCTCCTTACTTTTGCATCGAATTAATAAATGCAGTTAGTAACTAAAAAAAATAGAGATTATGGTATGGAAGAAAAAACTGCGTTCACTACAGTACACATTCAATTCAGAGAAAGTATTTTTGGTTGCCACACAACCCGGTAAATCAATCTATTCATACTTGCAGACAACCAAGCTTGGATTAACACAGGGAGAAGTGCAGGAGCGACAATCCATTTATGGAAGAAACGAAGTGGTACATGAACAGAAAAAGAATCCGTTTATCCTGTTTATCAAAACGTTTATCAATCCTTTCATTGGCGTTCTGACCGGGCTCGCCATAATATCCTTATTTTTGGATGTATTGATGGCCGATCCTGGAGAGCAGGAATGGACGGGAGTCATTATCATCTCATCCATGGTGCTGTTCAGTGCTATCCTGCGTTTTTGGCAGGAATGGCGAGCAAGTGAGGCTACGGATTCTTTAATGAAAATGGTAAAAAACACATGTCTCGCCAAACGTGCGGGAGAGCATGAAGAAGAGATCGAGATTACGGAACTCGTCCCGGGGGATATCGTGTATTTGGCAGCTGGGGACATGGTTCCCGCTGATATTCGGATCATCGATTCTAAAGACTTGTTTATCAGCCAGGCTTCATTAACAGGAGAGTCCGAACCGATAGAAAAGTTTTCGGAGATACAGGGACAGCAGTTTCGGAAAGGAAGCGTCATCGAGTTGGACAATATTTGTTATATGGGTTCCAATGTGATAAGTGGTGCGGCAAAAGGAATCGTTTTTGAGACGGGGAACAAAACCTATCTGGGTACTATTGCAAAGAGCCTGGTCGGACATCGTGCCACTACAGCTTTTGACAAAGGCATTAGTAAAGTTAGCTTTTTGTTGATTCGCTTCATGCTGGTTATGGTTCCATTTGTATTTTTCGTAAATGGCTTTACGAAAGGGGGTTGGTTTGAAGCTTTCATATTCGCCATATCCGTTGCGGTTGGCCTTACTCCGGAAATGTTACCGATGATTGTGACTGCCAACCTTTCCAAAGGAGCGATAGCCATGTCCAAAAAGAAAACAATCGTAAAGAATCTCAATGCCATTCAGAATTTTGGAGCGATGGACATACTCTGTACTGACAAAACCGGTACATTGACCTGCGATAAAATCGTGTTGGAAAAATATATCAATGCAGATGGCAGTGACGACAACAGTAAACGTATTCTTCGTCATGCTTACTTCAACAGTTATTTCCAAACCGGTTTAAGGAACCTGATGGATAAAGCGATTCTTTCCCATGTAAGAGATTTGAGCCTGGAACATCTGAAGGATGACTATACCAAAGTGGATGAAATACCTTTCGACTTTACGCGCAGAAGAATGTCTGTTGTAATAGAAGACAGGCAGGGAAAGCGGCAAATCATCACCAAAGGAGCGGTAGAAGAGGTTCTCGATGTCTGTTCCTATGCCGAGTTCAACGGGCAGATTCATCCCTTGACTGATGCCTTGAAAATCAAAGCACAGATGATTAGTGAAGAAATGAATCAGCAGGGGATGAGAGTATTGGCAGTTTCCCAGAAAAGTTTTATCGAGAAAGATTGTAATTTTGCCATCGAAGATGAAAAAGAAATGGTACTGATCGGGTATCTTGCTTTTCTTGATCCTCCGAAACCTTCTGCTGCCGAAGCCATCGAACAATTATATGCGCATGGAGTAGCAGTGAAAATTCTATCGGGAGATAATGATGTCGTAGTGAAAGCGATTGCCCGGCAGGTAGGAATTGATACCAGTCATTTTCTTACCGGGATAGAAATAGAGAATATGGACGAAACAGCATTGAAAGAAGCGGTAAAGGATACCACTTTATTTTCAAAACTGACTCCATTACAAAAGACACAAATCATCTCTCTGTTGCAGGAACAAGGCAATACGGTAGGGTTCTTGGGAGATGGAATCAATGATGCAGGTGCATTGCGTCAGTCGGACATTGGTATATCAGTCGATTCTGCTGTGGATATAGCCAAAGAAAGCGCAGATATTATCTTGTTAGAAAAAGATTTGATGGTATTGGAAGACGGAGTGCTTGAAGGAAGAAAGACATTCGGCAATATCAATAAGTATATCAAGATGACTGCCAGTTCCAATTTTGGTAATATGTTCAGTGTGATGTTTGCCAGTGCATTCCTGCCGTTTCTGCCCATGATGCCGATACATCTATTGATCCAGAACTTATTGTATGACATATCACAGACAACCATTCCATTTGACCGTATGGACCCGGAGTTCCTAAAGAAACCCCGTAAATGGGATGCGTCCGATCTAAGTCGTTTTATGATTTATGTAGGTCCCATCAGTTCTATCTTTGATATTATAACGTATCTGGTTATGTGGTACGTATTTAGCTGCAACAGCCCCGAACATCAGACACTGTTTCAGACCGGATGGTTTGTGGAAGGTTTGTTATCACAGACATTGATTGTCCACATGATACGTACCCGCAAGATACCGTTCATACAAAGCCGTGCCACATGGCCTGTGATGGGACTGACCTTCTTAATCATGGCAATAGGTATTCTTATTCCTTTCACTGCTTTCGGGCGTTCCATCGGATTGACAGCTCTTCCTTTGAGCTATTTCCCCTGGCTGGTTGGGATTTTGCTCTCTTATTGCATTTTGACGCAGATCGTGAAGAATTGGTATATTAAGAAGTTTGTGCGCTGGTTATAGCTTTGTCTGTTTATCTCGCAAATTAAATGTATATATTGTAAAAGATTTAAAATTGAGACGAATTGTCTGTCAAGAGTTTTTGCCCCTAAAATTAATTTCATATATTTAGGAGCAAGAACTCTTATTTATTTAGATTTGCAAACTTTCTAATATTCAGGCACGATGAAACACTATTATTCCTTTCTGATAATAACCTCTTTGTTATTAGCCGGATGCGGGCAAAAAGACCGGGCAAAATCTCAATTCGAATCATCTGTACAGACAGAAGAAAGTTATTCGTTAGCAAAAGAATATATTAAAGAAGCTGTTATCACAGGAAAAGTGTTGAACCGGGATTTTTATCCTCAAGAAAAGGAATTAACTCTCATCATTCCATTTTTTTGGAAAATGGAAAATCAATATCGTACCCCCATACAAGAAGACGGCTCATTTTCATTCCGCTTTCCGGTTTATGCAAAATTAAGAGAAGTTTCCATTCGCAATTATGCGGAACATTTGTATATCCACCCGGGAGATAGCATACATGTGGAAATAGACTTCAAAGATCTTTTTCATCCCAAAGTAACAGGTGATGCAGAAAAGTTGAATCAAGAAATACTGGCATTTACAGAAAGCGCTTACTATTACATACAGAATTATAGTATAAACCCGAATTTGAATATTAAGGATTTTGAGGCTGAATTAAAGAAAGAATATGACTTTCGTTTGGAGCGGAGAAACGAGTATCTGACGAAGTATAAGCCAATGGACGATGTTACGTTATTTACTGAAGAGTTACTGAAACAGGACTATTATTACGCTTTGTTATCCTATGGTAACCAATGCCAGTTTAAAACGAAAAAAGAAATGGACCGATATCATAAACTTCTGTCTGCAATCAATAAGCTTTATAATAAAGGGATTCTTTCAGCACGTTTATATGATATTGCCGATGAGGTAGAACACTATATAGCTTATGGGATAACATACAAAGATAAAAAAAATCCATCTGTAGAAGAGATTATGTCGGCAGTAGGAGAGAATGAACTGAACCAGTATATATATACCAAAATGACAGTTGGCTCTTTGAATGCGAATGATACACTTGCTTTAACAACGAGGCATACACAGTTTGATTCGATCGTAAAAATGCCGCATTTGCGTGCACAAGTGATGCAGATATATAATCAGACTAAATCTTACCTGGAAAATCCGCAACCAGTTTCCAATAATTTATTATATGGTGAGTTTCACGAAAACTCAAAGCTAAAAACATCTATGCCTTACATGGAACCCGTCTATAATATACTTGAGAAGAATCACGGAAAAGTGATCTATTTCGATTTTTGGGCTAGGTGGTGTCCACCATGCCTGGCAGAAATGGAACCTTTGAAACAATTGCGGAGTAAGTATTCCACCAAAGACCTGGTCATATATTCCATATGTGTAAGTGAACCCAAGGAAGAATGGGAAGAATGTCTGAATGAGTATTCATTGAAGAACCGGGGAATTGAATGTATTTATGCATCTGATTATTTTGGAAAAGATAACTTACAGAAAATTCGCAAACAATGGAAAATAGATAGAATGCCCTATTATCTGTTGATTAATAGAAAAGGGCAAATTGTAGATTTCGGAACTACAGCACGTCCCAGCAATCCGCAATTTGTATCTCGAATTGACGATGCCCTCAAATAACTTTATCATTAATAGGATCGTATGTCATTTCTTTATTCTTCTTTTCTATACGAAAGCTTTTTATTTTTGATGAAAGTGATTTTTCTAGGGTTTGTTTTGCTTTACGATACGTACCGTCATTGGATGGATGTCGTGAACTAACAATAGCTCCTATAACTTTTTTATCTTTTAGATATCCTTGATTGTAGAATAAGTTCACAGTATTGCCGATTTGTGTTATAGCGTGTGCAATATCCGTTCCTTTTAGTTCTACAAAAATATAAACACAACTAAGGGGTGATGTGTATACAAATAAGTAATCACACTTTCTATGCTCTGATGAACTATCAAAATAACCATCAATTTTTATTTTATCAACTTCGGAAATATCTTTAGATGCAATAGTGAACTTACTTTTATTTTCACAAATCGTAAAACGAGAAGTGCATTTACACTTTGAATTAACATATTTATGATCAAAAGAATCTGTATTCTTGAATACGAATCTTCTATTAAAACATTTACAACTCATTTCTTTCAATATTGCATAGTTCGTCAAAAATATATCCTAATTTGTCAGAAGCCGTATCTATGTATTCAGCTCCCAAAGATTTTATGTCAGTATCTCTTATATCTTTAACAGTTCCATCTGAATGAAAAAAGTAGGATGATACATCATCAAAATCAATTAGCGCCATTGATGGAATGAGTTCTTTAATTTTAGATAGCACCAACTTCTTTTTATTGCTTTTCTTTAATATTTCTTGTGCTAAAATTAAATTATCTACTACTGATAACACATATGGACTATGTGTCGTAATTACAATACTTCCATTTGATTTTCTCATCTTTCTCATGATCCAATCAATAAGAAAGTGTTGAGTAGAAGGAAATAAATTTAATTCAGGTTCTTCTATTACTAATATCTGTTTTTTCTTGCTTTCAACATATTGGTTAAATACAATCCACAACGGAATAATTGATTGAATTCCACTAGAAGTTTGAGATAGTTTTACTTCTTTGTTTTCATTCATTAGATATACTGTGTCACCATTGTTATTGAATGACACTTTAATGTCAAGAATGTTTATATCAATATTTTTATACTGAATTCTTGCTTTTTCGTATAAGCTACCAAAATCCTTTATGCAATCGGGAATACTAGCTCCTGCTTGAAGTAAAGAAAATATGCTATTAGAAAATGTTGAAATCAACAATCTTTCAGCTGGAATATATACTGGTATACATTCTTCATAAAGGAGTCCAACTAAGGCAGGTTTTATTAACTCTACCATTGCGCTATCTTTTAAATCTAAGAGGTTTTTAAGACTTTTGATAAATTCTTTGTATGCAAAGTTATTTTCTTTTCGTTCTATAAATTTTAAAATAAAATCATATGACTTTGAAGTATTAGCCATTTCCATCAAATCAGCATCCTCGTAGTTACTGTGAAATTTATTTAAGCCTATTTCCCAATAGTATTTTTCATTGCTATAACGAATAATGGTTGTAGACGTAAATTCAAAATTAATATTATATTTATCCAATAACCTTAAGAAACTATTGAAATCTCCTTCTTTAATAGTCCAAAAAATCGAATTGTTAAATATTGCAAGAAGTTTTGCAATAGTACTTTTTCCACTAGAAGTATGTCCAATAAAGAAATTATATTTCTTTATTTCTATATTTGCGGATTTTATAGCCCCAAAATCTGTTACAATTAAATGTGCCATGCTCATTAAAAAATTTAAGTTATATCCCTCATATAAAAGAATAACTATTGGCAAATGTAGTCATTAATACTGGTATAATACCTAAAGTAGTTCTTTTTTATAGAAAAAAACAAGAAAAAGTTAGTAGATGTTCACTCATATTATAAATTTTCGCTAACTTCTTAATGTCTTCTTTGCCATTCACAATATGAGTACTGTCACCGATCCGGATGGCCTGACTACTTCATCGGAAGAAGACTTCTCGAACAGCTTAACAATAGGGATAAAAGACAAGGCTAATGTCAACCTTGTCTTTTTTGTAGCTCTCTCATCAATTCATCTACAATATATGCATCGCTCATGAGATATAGATCTCCAAGTCGGTGGACAATGCGCTGGTAGCTTTCGCTATTATAAAATATATCAAGTGCCTGTAGACTGGAAATATGCAGACGGGTAGCAAGAAGTTCTACAATGCTGTAATATTTGCCTTGCATTACAATATCAGCATTGGGGATTTCTTTTGAGAGAGATGGGAAAGGCAAAAGTATAGCATCCACAAAATGTAAGTGTTCGTCAATTACTTTTTGGTTCGTAATACAAATTTGATTGTTAGGCTCTTGATGAATCAAACGTGACAACGCTTCTTCACGAGTGTAATCACCACGCATATAAAGGTCAATAGTACGTATCACACGGTCATCTGCTATACCGCCTTCTATTATGTCATAATCCTGCCATATAACATTCCCTTGTCGACATGCTACAACAAAATCCAGCCAATGTGCATCGTAAGTGGTAAAGTGCAAATAATTAAAAGAAGAGTTGCGGCAGGCATCTATATCCAATGAATAAATATTGAGCCACACACTATTTTCATGGCGAATATCAGCTGTGCGAAGAGCCCAACGAACTGCCTGTTCCTTTAAATCAGTAAGATAAAAGCCCACTCCGAAATCAAGATTCAGTCGGCATACGCCAGCTAATGGTTGTTCTACACGGTAAGTAGAACCATGATAAACAGTTAACATGACTTATCTCCTTTTTGCTGTGTCGAAACTTGAAAAGGACGATAATCTTCCGGTAACCATTGTGGATCACGATGATAGATATATTCTAATAAAGAATCTACTATGTAGGCTTTGCCTTGGGTATGCAAAGTATCATAAAAAGCATTTATATAGCCGTCTATAGCACCTAATTCTTTTAGTTTATTATATACATCCGCACTATAGCGTCCTAACCGTTCGGCTGTATTCTCTATACAATAGATAATAAACTCTAATTGTTTTTCTTTGAGGGTCATATTATTTTCTCCTTTCTTATCTTAATCAATTAGCGAAAAAGATTAATATTAGCAAAGATAGAAAAGTTCCTTCTTTCTTCCAATTAATTAGTATAGTATATCACGTTTCATTATGGATTAAATCAAAATCAATATACTTTCATTATAGCTTTATAGCTTTTTCTTCTTTCACCAACTTCCTCCATCTTTGAAATGCCCTCATCAGCGTTTCTTCCTGTACCAGTCCTACCATTTCGTAGTGCTCTACGAATTGTTCTATTGACTTTTTAAACATCACTCCTTTATTGAACTTATTATCCAATAGAAAGGAGTATAATTCCGCTTTCATCTCCGTTTCTATTTCCTTTTCTATAATCAATGCACTATCGTTTCCGATATAGTTATAGACTCCCGGATTCTTCCCATTACGCGGTTTGGGCAGTACAAAGCAAATATTCCCAATTTCTTTCCATGAAGTATTTTGCGGATGAGGGACAGATAGTTGATGAAGGAAGTGATAAACTGGAGTAATGTGGGAGAGATGGATAGGGATAAGTCGTTTGGAAGAAGAAGAAGGAGAGGAGGAATGAGACTGGTTCTCTGGATCGGGTTCTAAACTTTGTCGATATCGGACATACATATGTCCAGCCAAATATGGCTTGATATTAATTGTAACTGTAACCATGGGAAAATTTTTAAAGTTTGTAATAAAAAAGTATGTATATACAGCCCTTTGGACTGTGAATTCCGTTTGGTTTATTGAGAATATTCCCATGGTTATCGGGACGGAATTCTTCTTTTTATAATAAATTGATATACAGTGTATTATAGATACTGTTTTTTGGTTTAAAACCAAGGAACCGTTCCTTTTAAAGGAACGCCCTGTTTCTCACCGAGGAACGCCTTGTTCCTTTTAAAGAAACGGATGACTCCTTAAAATCCGGGAACAAAACTAGTTGTAATATTCCGATATTTCAAGATGGATGATTGAAGCATTAAACAATACGTGTAAATATAAATAATCATTTTTATACATCGTTTATTTTACGCGTGTATAAACAACCGGTATGTCATGAAAGTTAATTGAATAGAATGGATAATAATTTAACAATGTTTACCGGATAAACCTTTTTTGAGAGTGTTAAAACTCGCTTCTTAGATGATTATGTGGCTATTTTGAGTGAAATTTCGGAATCTGTGTGCAATTTCAGAACGTTTTATTTTAATATATATTTCTTTTGTAAATTTGCAGCATATAATATTTAAATAAACATAAGCGAATAAGCAATAAATATACGCATTTTAATGAAGATACATGACATAGCAATTCTTTTTTTTATATTTTGGGGAAGCATTTCACAATGTGCGGCTCAAAAGATAGCGGTAAAAACAAACCTACTCTACGGTACATACGCCAGTTCACCTAATCTGGAAACCGAATTCGGGATTTCACCGCGAGGTACAGTAGATCTGGGTGCTGGCTTCAACTGGTTTACATCCGTTCATTCATCCTCAAACAAGAAACTGGTGCATTGGCTTGGCTCGGTAGAATATCGTTATTGGACGTGTGAAAGATTCAGCGGACATTTTTGGGGAATACATATACTAGGCGGACAGTACAACATAGCCGGTCATCATTTGCCGCTTCTATTTGGAGATGATTCCGGTCACTATCGCTATGAAGGATGGGGAATAGGCGGAGGCATTTCGTACGGCTACCATTTTCTTTTAGGCAATCGTTGGAGTCTCGAAGCAAATATAGGTATAGGGTATGTCAGACTACATTATGACAAGTTCCGATGCGAGACTTGTGGTGAAAAGACCGGAACAGAAAATCGCAACTATTTCGGACCTACTAAAGCAGCAGTTTCACTTATATTTCTTATAAAATAACAAAAACATGATAAATCTAAAATCTATCCTATGGCTGTTGCCTCTGTCACTGCTCGTTTCTCCATTACTATATGGAGAAAACCTGCCGGACAAATGGTATAAAGGAACGATACAAGCAACAGCCATCGAATTGCAACAAGTGGGGGATTCCCTACATATTCAAGTGCTTTATGACCTTGATAAAATAAAAGTCAGTTCCAATCATTCGATAGAACTGATACCGGTATTGATTGCTGCAAACCACCAACTGGAGTTACCGGAGATTTCTGTCAAAGGGCATAGTAATTTCCAAAACCTGAAACGTAAACTGGCTTTAATGAATACACAGGAACGTGATTTTTACCAGTCGGAAGCTCCGTACTATGTTGTGAAAGGATATGGAATAACCGAAGAAAAACAAATTCGATATTCCTTGGTCATTCCATTCGAATCGTGGATGAAAGATGCACGTTTGGATATAAAAAAGGAAGTAATGGGCTGTTGCAAACCGGGCAAGTTATTATCGACGTTTCCGCTTTTCGGTACCGTCACTTTGGAGCAACCGCCTGTTCCATATCACATCGTCCCGCATATCAGTTATGTCCGCCCCCAAGTTGAACCTGTAAAAAAACGTGAGATGTCATGTGAAGCGTTCCTGGATTTTGTTGTATCAAAGACCATCATAAGGCCGGATTACATGAACAACCCGGTCGAACTGGAAAAAATATCCTCTATGCTTGCCGAAGTGAGAAATGATACAACTATTACCATTCGTGGAATATCAGTCATTGGTTATGCTTCACCGGAGGGTTCTGTCCTTTTTAACAAACAGCTTTCCGAAGGACGTGCAAAGGCACTTGTTAATTACCTTCTCCCTCGTTTCCCTTTCTCTAAAGAATTATACAAGGTGGAATATGGTGGCGAAAACTGGGAAGGACTACGTAAAATGGTTGCAGAGTCTGACATGGCAGAAAAGGATAGAATTCTTCATATTATAGATCACATACCAGTTGAAATAAACTACCGAACGAATACCAGTCGCAAGAAATCGTTGATGCTATATAAACAGGGCAATCCTTATCGGTTTATGTTGCGTGAGTATTACCCACATCTGCGTAAAGCGATCTGTAAAATAGAGTACGATGTTCAGAATTTTAATATAGAACAGGCAAAAGTGCTGATTCATAGTCGGCCACAAAATTTGAGCCTGAATGAAATTTATTTGGTCGCTCTCACTTACAAAAACGGATCACCGGAGTTTATAGAATTGTTTGAAAAAGCTGTCAGTCTCTTTCCTGATGATAAGATTGCCAACCTGAATGCTGCCTCGGCTGCACTTTCGCGAGAAGACATTGCATTAGCAGAAAAATATCTTAAGAAAGCAGAGATTTCTGCACCGGAATATGAAAATGCCGTAGGAGTGTTGTACCTGTTGAAAAGCGACTATAAACAGGCAAAGCTACATCTAATCAAAGCTGCCGAATCCGGATTGGAACAAGCATATTTCAATCTGGAGGAATTGAATAAAAAGGAAGAAGATATTCGATCAATGACTAAACTAGATTATTGATTTTTTATTTATTATAATTATCATTTTATTTACAACATTTTAAAATTTAACAAAGATGAAAACAAAAAGTTTTCTATTATCTACATTGGTGACTTTTATGTTTGCCGGCTGTAGTAGTGATGATGCCCGGGAAGGGAATATTCCGAGCGGTGAACTGAATGGAAAGGCGTATCTGTCGCTTTCCCTGCAAAGTCACACATCCACTACAAGAGCAGAGAATGTAGTAGAAAAACCGGGAAGTTCAGGGGAAAGTAAAGCAGGGACAGTCAGAGTTTTATTATTTGACGAGGAAGATGTGTGCCTTGATGTGGTTAATTTTGATGGTCTTACTGTTGGGAATAGCGGAGGAACAAGTGCAGAGGGGACAGGGACCCGGAAGCTGCAGCTAGTGAAGCTCAATTAGTACCGGAGAAGACTAAAAAAGTATTTGTGGTTATCAATCCTTACACCGACGGGAATAAAGGGTGGAATTTAACTGCGGATGCTGTAAAAGGTAAACCTTGGTCTGCAATTAACACTGCTATTGAGGCGGTTATTGCCAATGTCGCTACCACCAATCAATTCATGATGACGAGTGCTGGCAAAGGTACTGGGATAGAAGGAGCATTAACGAATGTAACAGTGCATAAGCCAAGTGGATATACCAATGAAGCCATAAATCAGGCAAAAACAGATGCCAAAAACAATCCTGCTGAAATTAGTGTGGATCGATTGAGTGCAAAAGTAGAAGTTGCGGTTAAAGACCCTTTCAGTACAAAACCTGATGGTGCCAAATTTGCTTTCGGCGGTTGGGAATTAAGCGTTACCAATAAGAGTGTGAAACTGTATAGTGAACTTATCACTTACGATAATGCCACGACTGGAGCGGTTTATCGTCGGGATAAAAACTACTTGTCTGACGAACAACCTGATGTATCAAATGCGAGTACTATGGAAACGAATATGGATGCAGCTTTCAATTATCTAAAAAATATAGATAGCGAAAGTGAGGAGATACCTGCTGTTGCACAGAGTAAGGGAACAAGTCTGTATTGTCTTGAAAATACAATGGAAGCTAAGGCACAGCAATTAGGATTCACCACCAAGGTAGTGGTAAAAGCTACATATACTCCCAATGGTTTGACCGAAAATAGCAGTTATTTCTCTTGGAAAGGGAACTATTATACATTAGGCCAGCTTAAAGATGAATATAATAACACTGCTAGTGGCGGACTGAAAACAGACTTACCTATATTCTTAAAAAAAGCGGGTGTCGTGGCAGAGGGTGTTTCGGACATAGATAAGGCGATTGCAGAGCTTACCGCAGACAAATTTACTGCGAAAACCGGTATCATCGGACGCTTCTGTGCCGTACGTTATTATCATGAATCTGTATGCTATTACGATGTCCTGATTCGTCATGACCAAAATGTAACAACCAAAATGGCTTTGGGTAGATACGGTGTGGTACGTAACAACTGGTATCACCTGGAACTTCAGAGCGTGAGCGGTCCCGGAACACCGTGGATTCCCGACCCGTCTGATCCTGATCCTACTAATCCTACACCTCCGGGTACCGATGATGATGAAGCAGACGCATACATTTCTGTAAAAATCACTATCAATCCATGGACTTACTGGACACAAGGTGTTGATTTGCATTAATAGATGAAAATCAAGAGACACATAAAGAAATACATAATAATCCTTGCCGCTTTTATGGCGGCAGGGATTACCGGTTGCGACGTCTTTCATGACGATCTCGACCAGTGTGACCTTTTTCTTGAATTCAGGTATGACTATAACATGGTAAATGAAGACTGGTTTGCCGATCAGGTGGAGGAAGTAAAAGTCTATGTGTTCGATGCAGAAGGGAAATATCTTCAGACATTCATCGAAAAAGGTAATCCGCTGAAAAATACGGACTATCGTATGCTGATCCCTTATCGACTGAAAGGCTGTACGGCTGTTGTATGGGCCGGAAAAACAGATGAGTTTTACCGGCTATCATCAATGACTGCAGGTGATCCGATAGACAAACTATCCTTAAAATACGAACCCGATAATGACATGAGCAACAATCATCTTGATGCATTATGGCATAGCGGTCCCCTGCAAATGTTTTCTCCGGAGAACATAAGCAATACAGAAACTGTCAGCCTGATACGTAATACCAATGATATAACGATAGGCATTACACGAGGCAGCAATCAGGTCGATCTTTCAAAATACAATATACAATTGATAGCGGCAAACAGTATTTATGACTATAAAAATAATTTTGGAGATGGAAACAAGAACATAATTTACCACCCTTGTGCAGATGAGGAAGACAACAAACTATCTCTTCAGACCCGGCTCCACACGCTTAGATTCGTCAAAGATGTCGCTATGCCTTTTTCCATTACGGAGCAAACATCAGGAAAAGCGATAGACATTGGAGGAGAAACAACCATAAACCTTATTGACTACTTGCTGAAAAGTAAACCAGAAACGATGGGGGACCAGGAATATCTCGACCGCAGATATCAGTGGGACATTAACATCCGCATCGGAGATAAGGAAGAGAACGGTTACATAGCATTAAGTATCACTATTAACAACTGGACCTACTGGTTCCAACCAACGGATATGTAAGACGTTTCTTTGAAACGGAATTATGGCACGATAAAGGATGAATATAACTATCAACATAAAATTTTCGGCAATTATTCTGCTTTTGACGATGTTTGCCCTGTTTACATACTCTTGTACAAAGGAGAATGAAACAACAGGCGCACGTATTTACGAAGGAGAAAGGATACCGATGAGTATTAAAATGGGGACACGCAATACTACCGTCGACGAAGATGAAGTCATAAAATCCGTACGTGCAATTGTGTTTAATGACAAAAACGAATTGGTATACAACGACGTTTCTGACGCTTCCATAAATGCTGATGGTATATACACCGCTTCCATAAGAGCGGCACGGGGATATAATAACATTTACATCATCTGTAACGAAACACCGGAGCTTACGGAAAAGCTCGCTGCCATTACATTGGAAAATGAAATAGAAAAAGTGACATTCTCCGCCATAGGTATTGTTGCTCCGCCACCTATGTATGGAAATGTGTCACGTGCCTATGTGGAATCCCGTAGCGACGGAACAAATGCCACAGTTACCATCAATAATGTTACGACAACGGAACTGCCGATTGAGGTAAACCGCATGGTGTCCCGCATCAGCTTTACGGCAATTAAAAATATCGCCAATGAGGATGAAGATTTTAAAGTAACCAGACTGAATGTAAAAGTGTGTCGAATGCCGGTTGCCACTACTATAGGGGAGGGGCAGGCATATACGGAAAATATATGGTCGGATGATCTTACTATATCAGGAACAGGCGAGCTCGATAATAACGGTACGTATACGATAAATGGAAATAACTACACCATTCCTGATAACATAGATTTCATAACGATTCCTACTACTTATATTCCCGAACACATATTGGCCGACCCTCAAAATGCTTCACAAGCAACCTATCTTAAAATAGATGCACAATGCGTTCTTAAAAACGGCAGCACACAGGTGCTGAACTGCATCTATCTGCTGAATATCGGTCAGGAGCCTCCTAAGAATCATAACCTGATACGAAACAACCATTATCAAATATACGCCACCATTACCGGCATGGGAGCAATGGGACTTTATGCAGAAATAGTGGCAATGGAGGAACATGATATCACTATCAACTGGAAACCGATTGACGGGCTGGTCATTGTAAGTGACAAGGCTGCAGACTATGACGCCGTAGCCGATACGTCCAGAAATGTGAATATATGGAATGACTTTAGTGTTTATTCAGGGATACTGAAAGCATATCATTCAGGAACAGGATACAAGGATATCCTATTTAAATACGGCAGCCTGATAGCCATAAGTTCACCGGATGCAGATACGGGATTCACCCCACCTGCCAATGCCACTACATTGAACGATGTACTTTGGTATCCGGGCTCGTACACTCCTTTAAATATTACGGAATGGGCGGATATTCCTTATCTGGAAACGGATAAAATACCCACAGATAATACAATCGCCCAAGTGACAGCGGGAAAGGGAGACCCTTGCAAACTTGCCGGACTATCCGAATCCCAAATTAAGACTTTGGGGATTGTGGATAATAAGCAGTGGCGCATGGCTACTCCGGCTGAAAATCAAATACTGAAAACGGCAGCGGATAATGAAAGTAATTCACGGGGTTATCCTTCATTCCATTGGTTGTTTTCTCCACATAACAGGTATAGGGATACAAACGGTATATCGCAAGGAGACCGTTCCAATGGATGGTATTGGGACAACAATGCTACCGTATTCAATTTTTCCGGAGAAAATCCGCAAAATGCAGGAATTCAAGAAAATATGAACAGGCAAAACGCGTATATGATCCGTTGTGTGCGCAATGAGATGATAAAAAGCCAACTGGAAGTAGGTATCGTCAGCAGCCCGACTTATCAGGGAACCGAAACAAGTGGAAATGCTTATTTTGGTATTATCTCGAATATTCCTTACTGGACAGCAACACTTGTCACAGAAGGAGCAGATGTGGGATCAACAACCGAATTTGACGATTTCTCATTTGTAGCCGGAGAAACAATACATACCACCCATGGCAGTAACACTCAAAACATTCCTATATACGTCAAACGTAAAGAAAGCACCTCATCCCGTTCATTTAGAGTGAAAGTGGAGGGGATCGGTTTGGAAGGAAAGACAGTCAATAAAATACTCACAGTTTCTCAAAGCGGGTATATTTTACGTGCGAAGACAGGATTAAGTAGCATAGGTAATATACCACAAGGAGAACACTCTTATACTACGACTATTGCCCTTACTCCTACAGACGTAACCCTGCCTGCTGGAAAGTTGTATTTACAAATTACTTACGGAGGTACTGTAAGGTGTGAAAGTACTAAAGTAGATATTGAATCGGGTAAATATAGTTATAATGTTGATATTACCATTCCGGAAAACAATAGTCCAAGTATCGTTGAACTTATAGGAAATATATATTTAGAGTATGAAAACAACTATACAGTTTCTCTTGGCAGTCCGATAATTAAGCAGAACGGGACAATATCCTCCGACAATGAGAATTGAGATGAAAGTATGATGATAAATAGATACAATATGACAATAAATATAAAATATAATGCGTATTTCCGGACAGCTTGCATTGCTTTGTTTTCACTGATATTCACAGGCTGTACAAAAGATAAACTGGAAGAATTCAGTCCTGGAAATGCTACCGGTAAAATGGTAATGGTCAGCCTGAATGTCAGCCTTCCCCCTGCTGTAGAGCCAACATCTGTGAGCAGGTATGCAGTTACCAAGCCATTTTTTAGAAACAGAACCAATGCTGATTCGCCGTTTACGGTGATTTTGGGAGAGGGGCAAAAGGAATATGCAATAAACTCTAATACCCGGGTATCCGATGGTACAACCTCGTTATATAATCTTTGGCTTTTCCAGTTTCATGAGAATGGTTCGATCAACGGAAAACCTCACAAACTTAGTGATGTAAAGACAGCTATTAATGACATGGTAACTATAGATGTTCCCTTAGTTGTGGCAGATAATCAGACTTTATACCTGCTTGTACTGGGACCTAAACTTGATTGTGATATGAGTGAAGTGGGAACACTTGATGATCTCAAGAAATGGAATTTCAAATATCTAACTAATGTAGAAGGACATACCCAATCGCTTATCACAGCTGATAATGAGGTGCCATTTGCCGGAGAAGTGTCAGGAGTCACTGTCGTAAACGTTGATGATGGTAAACGTGGCCTGGTGGAATACAACAAGCCCGTCGGTTTTGTAGGAGGTATTGAAATCAGGAGGTTGATGGCACGCATTACATTACGCTATAAATTTGAAGTGGAGAATTACCAATTACAAGGACTGAAATTATTGAATGTCAACAATACGATTCGACTTACCAACCCTTCAAAAAATACCACCGAGGACACTTATGCCACGCTTGAAACTGTTGATTTTGAGGGACCCGATTCCAATGATTTCTATTCGGCAACCTGGTATGTTGCACAGAATTGTCAAGGGACGATAGAAAAAATTCTTAGTGAAAATCAACGCTACTATAAAATTGTTGATAAAACCCCTGCTGGGGATGCACCGCCATTGGGTACGCAGATTGAGGCATGGGCATACCCGACAACTGCATCTGCAACTGACGAATATGCAATTTACCAGATGTATGTTGGAAATAACAATACCAATAACTTTGACGTAGAACCCAACCATTTTTACAACCTACGTACTACCATAAATGCAGACCTAACTTCAGCAAAGAATGACGAACGGATCAGAACGTATACCGCCAGTCAGTATGTAGAGTTTCATGCCAGTCAGAATATAAGCGTTGGTGGAGGAGCGAAATTTTATTATACAAAATACAACAAAGCGGGCGTAAGATATGATCTTGATGCAGCCTATGATGTACGTCCCATAGTTATACAGACTCAAGGACGGAAAGTGGAAGTTGGGATATATACGGATAATCTCTGTATCACAAAAGTTTCTTCTGATAAGAGTTGGCTCTATCTGTCTTCCTCATCTAATTATACAGATGCGTTCAACAATACTGATGAGCCATTGGCTACATCTGCCAAAGCAAATACCATACTTCCTACACAAGTGAAGTTTTATCTTTACAATGATGAATATGTTTATGATGAAAACGGTAAACTGGTCAATCCTGGTGAAAATGATAAGGACGGAAAGCGTTCCCTGTATATTAAAGTGACTACTACAACCGAGGGTGACGAAGGAGAGCCTATACAAGCTTATCATATATTCAAGATGGATCAGCGACCAGCTGTATATGCCGGACGTTTCGGAGGAGGGAAAGATGCAGACGGGAACTATATGATGGGATTAGTGCATGACAGATTGCCTGCGCGCGGCAGCTCTAAATATTTGGAAGACATAACAGTTGGAACAATACAATATGGTTATGATAAAGTTGAAACAGCTACATACTCATACGGAACCGATAATATGGATTACGGAAAAGAGGCAACGAGAAATTTGGCTGAGAATATTAAAAATCTCACTTGGAATAACGAAAAAATAGCTGCTCCGCAAAAAAATGCATCTGGATATGTATTGCTCTATCAATATCAATATCCGGCCAGCTCCTTTTCAGCGAGAGTTTGCTATGACAAAAACAGGGATAAAAATGGAAACGGACGAATTGATAAAGAGGAAATGGAATGGTATTTCCCGGCCTCTAATCAAATGATTGGTATGTATATAGGCAGTTTTTTAAATAACGAAAACTTTCCTGGTGGTGCAACAACAGAAGACGGAAATGACAATGTCAAAAGATGGTACCAAGGGGTGAATTCTTATCAAAAAATGCAAACCGGATTTTCCAAATGTGTCAGAGATATAGATATCTCGCTCGATACTGATTAATGATGACATGAACTAAAATAAATAAAGAACAAAATGAAAAGAATAACAGTCATAATCTTCGTATCTTTTTTTATCCTGCTGAAAGGGTATTCTCAAAAGATTGAAATATATGAAGAGGCGGGAATTAAGTATGCAGCTATTAAATCAATGGAGTTACCGGCAAACAGGGTGGAAAATAAAAGTGAAAACCCTGACTTTTATAAAACTATTCAATTATTTAAGTACACCGACAGCGGTATGGATACTGAACCCATTCAAGTTAACGGTGAGAATGTTTATGTAAAACGGATTACACGACATCCTTACAACGAGAATAATCAAACAATAAAAATCGTTTGGAAAGTATCGGAATACTTTATCATTTCTCCGGATAATGTATGTAGCGATGGAAATGATAGTGATGGAAAGAATGTGGGAGAGAAAACAATGAAATGGGCTACAGCGAACGGATACCTTGCTACGGCAAACACAAATAGTTACACTACGGCAAGTTTTGCAGTACCTAAAGGATGTGCAATGTATCGTGGAAAGGACGGGAAAGATGAACCTGGGACATGGCGGATACCTACATTAAGGGAGGGAAGCCTAATTATGATTTTTTATAAGGAATTAGAGAGAACCAAGGATAAAGGCACCGATTTCCAGCCGTTTGATTTGTCGTTAGATGATAAAAAGGGAACAGCTTATTGGTTGGCAACAGAAAATAATAGTAGTGGGAGTGCATGGTCTATAAAATTTTATCCTATGGCAGTGAAATATACATCATCCCTTATCTCCAAGGGTAGCACTCTTTATCTCCGCTGTATCCGGGATATTCCATTAAAATGAGTTACGAACAAAATCATTATCAGTTTATATACACACTTATTATCATACCAAATGAAAACGATAAAAGCCGAAATATTAATGATTGAAGGAGCACCATTCCCTGCCATTGAAAAAGTATATGATCCTTCAAGTAAAAAATGTAATGGGAGGATTACACCACAAGCCCCCATTGTCATCACCGGACATCACTTGGATATGTTAACATGGGATAGCGCCAATCTATACCTTGTGTCTTCAGTAAATGACAGAATGTTGATAGAATGTGGTGATATTCATAAATATTCGGACGATAAAGTGTATACAACCATTCCTGATATTGATGAAGGTGAATATTTTCTGGCACTGATGATTCTGATGAAAGATAAAGAAAGTTTCTTATATATCTTTCCCATATCTTTGATTGTACAATTTACTTAATCAAAATGTCACGATTAACATATGTATATGATAGAAGCAAGAAATAAAGACAAACAGCATAATAGCATAAATTGCAGTCAATGAAAGATAATAAGCCATATAGGCAAAATAAAGTATTTGATAATATATCAGAAACAGAAGAGTTTAATGTCTATACTAAAATAGACGATTTACCGCTTAATGAAACTCCTGCGTATCTTGAAGAAGGGATAAACGGGATATGTACGGGAGGCAGTGCGCTTTTCAATGTTTTTGGTAATAAACGACGGATTGTTTCCAATGATCTGGTTGTTATTTTTCCTTTCCAGTTGGCTGCTGTCACAGAGATTAGCGATGACTTTTCAATGACTTTTCTCAAAGTATCCAAAAACTTGTTTATGGATACGATAAGCGGAGTATGTATACCTACTCTTGATTTTTTCTTTTATATGCGGAAAAATTTCAGCACTCCGCTATGCGATGAAGAATGTCAACGCTTCATTCACTTTTGTCATATACTGATTTATCGTATCAACTTGCCTCGGAACTTATTCAGACGGGAGTCTATTATGCAACTATTACGTGTTTTCTATTGGGATATCTATGTGGCTTATAAAAGAAATCCGAAAGCTGCCGAATTAGTAAAATATACCCGTAAGGAAAAACTTTTATTCGACTTCTTTTGTTTGGTGATCGAATTTCATACCGTAAGCCGGGATGTTGCGTTTTATGCGCAAAAGATGTGCGTGTCCGCTAAACACCTTACAATGGTAATTACGGATATGAGCGGCCGTTCGGCAAAAGACTGGATTATAGAATATTCCATTCTTGAGATAAAGGCTCTTCTACGGGATTCGGACCTTGAAATAAAAGAAGTGGCATCACGTACAAACTTCCAGTCGAATTCCGTTATGACAAGGTTCTTTCGCGAACATACCGGCATGACACCGTCTGATTATAGAGAAAGAATTTTTATTCAGATAGATGGATCATGATTTATAGTTAGTTAAGTAATATACGAAATACTGCCTGTGAAGGTCGTCTATTGTTTGTTTTGTTTGTGTGGTGCACCTTCTTCCGAGAGTAGGAAAGGAGGTGCACCTTTTTTTGATTAAAGTTGTTATATTCCTGATCTCATAAGCTAATAGTGAGTACAAAACAGAGTGATTTTCGTCTTTACTTTAGTAAAAATATAGACTGGAATGAAAAGCCGACTGAAACAACAAATATTTGCACTTTCTCTATTAGCATGGACAGCCGTATGCCCTGCCGATGCACAGCAAACACGCTCACTTAGGGAGCAATTTCAAAATCCGTCAGACGAAGCAAAACCCTGGACCTTTTGGTATTGGATGTATGGTGCCGTGTCTAAAGAAGGCATTACAGCCGACTTGGAGGCAATGAAACATGCCGGATTAGGAGGTACTTATCTGATGCCGATTAAAGGTATTCATGAAGGTGCCCAATACGATGGCAAGGCGCAGCAGCTAACTCCCGAATGGTGGGAGATGGTACGTTTCAGCATGGAAGAAGCAGATCGTTTGGGGCTGAAATTGGGGATGCACATTTGTGATGGTTTCGCATTGGCGGGAGGCCCCTGGATTACTCCCGAAGAATCTATGCAAAAAGTGGTTTGGAGTGATACGATTGTAAACGGAGGAAAGCTGATGGCTATTCGCTTGCCACAACCGGAGGCTTATGAAAACTACTATGAAGACATCGCATTATTCGCTTTGCCGGTAGAAGGCGCAGCGGACGAAATGCAGGCAAAAATTACCTGTGTCAATTTAGCCACAACAGGAAATGTAAAAGCTGCTCAAACAGTGAATATGGATGCGGCAGGGGTGATCCGTTCTTCGTATCCTTGTTATATCCAGTATGAATACGAACAACCCTTCACTTGTCGGAATATTGAAATCGTTTTAAATGGTAATAATTATCAGGCACACCGCTTGAAAGTAATGGCCAGTGATGACGGAGTGAATTATCGTTTAGTTAAGCAGTTGGTTCCTGCCCGTCAGGGATGGCAGAATACGGATGAGAATTCAACTCATAGTATTCCTCCGACTACCGCCCGTTTCTTCCGTTTCTACTGGACTCCTGAAGGAAGCGAACCGGGAAGTGAAGATATGGATGCTGCCAAATGGAAGCCCAATCTGAAAATAAAAGAATTACGCCTGCATCGGGAAGCCCGTCTGAACCAGTGGGAAGGAAAAGCCGGACTGGTATGGCGTGTTGCTCAAGCTACCAAAGAAGAGGAAGTTGGGAAACAGGACTGCTATTCACTTTCACAAGTCATCAATCTGACAGAGCAATATACCGGTCATTCGAATGGAAAAACATTGACTGCCACTCTCCCCAAAGGAAAATGGAAATTACTACGCATGGGACATACAGCTACCGGACATACCAATGCGACAGCGGGAGGCGGAAAAGGATTGGAATGTGATAAGTTTAACCCGAAAACGGTACGGAAACAATTCGATAACTGGTTTGCGCAGGCATTTGCAAAGACCAATCCCGAAGTAGCTCGTCGCGTACTGAAATATATGCATGTCGACAGTTGGGAATGTGGCAGCCAAAACTGGAATAAACGTTTCGCTATTGAATTTCAGAAACGTCGTGGCTACGATTTGATGCCTTATCTACCTCTATTGGCAGGTATTCCGATGGAAAGTGTCGAACAAAGTGAAAAGATTCTGCGAGACGTACGTACTACCATATCAGAACTCGTCGTAGATGTGTTTTATCAGGTATTGGCGGACTGTGCGAGAGAATATGATTGCCAGTTTTCGGCAGAATGTGTAGCTCCGACGATGGTAAGCGATGGTCTACTACATTATCAAAAAGTAGATCTTCCGATGGGTGAATTTTGGTTGAACAGTCCTACACATGACAAACCGAATGATATGCTCGACGCTATTAGCGGAGCACATATCTACGGAAAGAATATTATTCAGGCTGAAGGGTTCACGGAAGTGCGTGGCACGTGGGATGAATACCCCGGAATGTTGAAAGCCTTGTTGGATCGTAATTACGCATTAGGAATCAATCGTCTTTTCTACCATGTATATGTACATAATCCCTGGTTGGACCGCAAGCCCGGTATGACATTGGATGGCATCGGACTTTTCTTCCAACGAGATCAGACCTGGTGGGATAAAGGCGCAAAAGCCTTTTCCGAATATGCTACCCGTTGCCAGTCGTTATTGCAATATGGACATCCGGTAACAGACATCGCAGTCTTTACAGGCGAAGAAGTTCCAAGACGTTCGATATTACCGGAACGATTGGTTCCCTCTCTACCGGGAATCTTCGGTGCAGAACGAGTGGAAAGTGAACGCATCCGTCTGGCTAATGAGGGACAGCCTTTACGTGTACGTCCGGTAGGTGTTACTCATTCAGCTAACATGGCTGATCCGGAGAAATGGGTGAATCCGCTTCGTGGATATGCATACGATAGTTTTAATAAAGATGCAATCCTTCGTTTGGCGAAAGCCGAAAACGGACGAATAACGTTGCCGGGTGGAGCAAGTTATAAAGTGTTGGTACTGCCTCTTTCGCGTCCTATGAATCCCGAACCTGTATTGTCATCGGAAGTGCAGAAGAAAATCAATGAACTAAAAGAAGCTGGCATTTTGGTACCTTCTTTACCTTATACAGAAGAAGATTTTTCTGTGTATGGCTTGGAACGTGACATGATCGTGCCGGAAGATATTGCCTGGACGCATCGTCGTGGCGAACTTGGCGAACTCTATTTCGTAGCCAACCAAAAGGACGAAACACGCACGTTTACCGCAAGTATGCGTATTAACGGTAGAAAACCGGAATGTTGGAACCCGGTGACGGGTGAAATGAATGTCCATCCTTCCTATCGTATCAACGGAAACCGGACGGAAGTTACTCTCACATTGGCTCCTAATGAGTCCGTATTCATCGTATATCCTGTGGAGGGAGTACATGAAGGCTATGGAGAATCCTCTCTCCAACTGCAAAAGGAGAAAAAAGATACAGCTAAAGCCCCTTTAAACATAGCTTTGGAGGCAAAGGAATATACTATAACTTTTGCAGCTAACCAAAAAACGCTCACACGACAAGAACTCTTCGACTGGAGCCAAGAATCGGACGAACAGATACGTTACTATTCGGGGACAGCGACTTATAAGATCACTTTCCGCTGGAAAAATAAACCGAATAAAGACCAACAGATTTATCTGAATCTGGGAACAGTTTATAATTTGGCAACTGTTCGTGTGAATGGCGTAGATTGTGGCACAATCTGGACTGCTCCTTATCGTGCAAATATTACAGGTGCCCTGAAAAAAGGAACTAATGAGCTTGAAATAGAGGTTACAAATACTTGGGCGAATGCACTGACAGGAGCTGATGAAGGAAAAGCACCGTTTGATGGCATTTGGACTAATGCAAAATATCGCAGGGCAGAGAAAACGTTGCTTCCGGCAGGATTGCTCGGACCTTTGAGTTTTTCTACCACAGAATAAAATAGATTTTTAAGGCACGGATTACGCGGATTACACGGTTTATGAGAATCGTATTACATAAAGTAACAGCGCAATCCATGTAATCCGTGCCCAATTCATTATAATATAGCTAAAGTATGAAAAGTTCAATTATTAAAACAGGTACAATGTTGGCAGGTTTTCTGCTTGCTGCCTGCCTGTCAACACACGCAGAAGTAAAGCTACCGGCTATTTTTTCTGATGGCATGGTGATGCAGCAACAGACCAATGCAAACCTTTGGGGGACGGCAACTCCTCATAAAAAAGTAACAGTAACCACTAGTTGGAATGGAAAACAATATGCAGCAACAGCAGATAAAAATGGGGCATGGAAACTGACAGTAGCTACTCCCGAAGCGGGAGGCCCTTATACTGTGACTTTTGATGATGGAACCCAAAAGACACTGAATAATATTCTGATAGGCGAACTTTGGCTTTGTTCCGGACAAAGTAATATGGAAATGCCGATGAAAGGCTTCAAAAACCAACCGGTGGAAAATGCCAATATGGACATTCTTCACAGCAAGAATCCACAAATCCGTCTGTTTACGGTGAAACGTACTTCTACATTCACTCCGCAGAATGACGTTATCGGTTCGTGGAAAGAAGCAACCCCGGCCAGCGTCCGTGATTTCAGCGCAACAGCCTATTATTTCGGGAGACTGGTAAATGAAATATTAGATGTTCCGGTTGGGTTGGTTGTAGCAGCCTGGGGTGGTTCCGCCTGTGAAGCATGGATGACAGCGGACTGGCTGAAAGCCTTCCCGGAAGCGAAGATTCCTCAAACGGAAGCCGACATAAAATCCAAGAACCGTACTCCGACCGTGCTTTATAACGGTATGTTGCATCCGTTAATCGGTATGACCATGAAAGGAGTGATTTGGTATCAGGGCGAAGATAACTGGAATCGTGCCCATACATATGCTGATATGTTTACCCGATTGATTAACGGTTGGCGTGCCGAATGGAAACAGGGTGATTTTCCCTTTTATTATTGCCAGATAGCTCCGTATGATTACGGGATTATTACCGAAAAAGGAAAGGAAGTGATAAATTCGGCATATCTCCGGGAGGCACAGGCAAAAGTTGAACATCGTGTAGCTAACAGCGGTATGGCTGTATTACTGGATGCAGGAATGGAAAAAGGTATTCATCCCGCAAAGAAACAGGTTGCAGGCGAACGCCTGGCACTTCTGGCTTTAACTAAAACGTATGGAGTGGAAGGCGTGAATGGCGAAAGTCCTTATTATAAAAGCATTGAAATAAAGAACGACACCGTAGTTGTCAGCTTCGAACGTGCCAATATGTGGATCAGCGGCAAGAACTGTTTCGAATCGAAAAACTTTCAGGTAGCCGGCGAAGATAAAGTTTTTTACCCGGCCAAAGCATGGATAGAACGTAGTAAGATGCTGGTGAAAAGCGATAAAGTACCGCACCCGGTAGCTGTTCGATATTGTTTTGAAAACTATGTGGAAGGAGATGTATATTGCGACGGATTGCCTTTAGGGTCTTTTCGTTCGGATGATTGGTAATAGCAAATAGACAAGGTAAAATATGAAAAATATATGAAGAGATTTTATCTGATTATAACCATACTGTTTGTTGGCGTGTCGGCTCTTTGGAGTCAGCATGCCAATGTCATTTGGAATACTCCCAGTCGTAATTCTTCTGAATCTATGCCCTGTGGCGGTGGAGATATTGGGATGAATATATGGGTAGAAGACGGTGACGTTATGTTCTATGTGAGCCGTAGCGGTACATTCGACGAAAACAACTGCCAGTTAAAACAAGGGCGTGTACGTCTCCGCCTGTCGCCCAATCCTTTCAAAGACGCTAAAGATTTTCGTCAGGAGTTGAAGCTAAAAGACGGATATGTAGAAATCGCGGCGGGAAACACGCAGATACAATTTTGGGTAGATGTTTTTCATCCGATTATACATGTAGAGGTAACAAATGCACAACCGTTGCAGACTGAAGTCTTTTATGAAAATTGGCGCTATCAGGAACGGCCTGTCAGAAAAGGAGAGGGGCAACAGTGTTCCTACAAATGGGCTCCCCCGAAAGGTACTGTGACGGAGTCCGACTGTGTTTCCGTAAATACAAATCAACTTCTGTTCTATCATCGCAATCCCGAACAGACCGTTTTTGATGTAGTTGTCGCTCAACAAGGAATGAACGAAGTAAAATCTCAAATGATGAATCCTCTGAAAAACTTAACTTTCGGAGGAACTCTTTTTGGTGAAAACTTAGAATTTGCAGGCACTGCGGATGATGTATATGCCGGAACAGACTACCGTGCCTGGAAATTCCGTTCTTCCAAAGCAGCTCGGAAAGAACATTTCTGCATTGTGTTACATACAGACCAGACAGAAACAATAGAAGAGTGGGAGCAGGGAATACAAATAGCTTTGCATAGAATAGCCCCCAAAGGCAAAGTTTCATCGAAGACTATCATACAGGATAAAAAACAGACCCGTTCGTGGTGGAATTCCTTTTGGCAACGCAGTTTTATCGAAGCAGATGGTGAAGCCAAAGAAATAACTAGAAACTACACCCTTTTCCGTTATATGCTGGGATGTAATGCTTATGGCAGCGTACCGACTAAATTCAATGGTGGACTATTTACCTTTGATCCTTGCCATGTCGATGAAAAACAATCTTTTACCCCTGACTACCGGAAATGGGGAGGTGGTACGATGACTGCACAGAATCAACGTTTAGTATACTGGCCGATGCTGAAAAGCGGAGACTTTGATATGATGCCTTCCCAGTTTGATTTTTATAACCACATGTTGAAAAATGCAGAACTGCGAAGCCGTGTATATTGGCAACATGATGGAGCCTGCTTTAGCGAGCAGATCGAAAATTTCGGTTTGCCGAACCCCGCAGAATATGGTTTCAAACGACCGGACTGGTTTGACAAAGGATTGGAATATAATGCCTGGCTGGAATATGAATGGGATACGGTTCTTGAGTTCTGCCAAATGATATTGGAAACAAAGAACTATGCAAATGCTGATATTACCCCTTATTTACCTCTGATCGAGAGTTCGCTGACATTCTTCGACGAACATTACCGGCAACTAGCTTCCCGCCGGGGACGGAAAGCGTTGGATGGCAACGGACATCTGATTCTTTTCCCGGGCTCTGCTTGTGAGACATATAAGATGACTAATAATGCCAGTAGCACCATCGCTGCTCTAAAAACAGTATTGGAAACTTATGGAAAGAAGGAAGAGATGCTAAAGACAATCCCTCCGATTCCATTGCGGTACATAGAAATAAAAGATACGTTGAATCCGACTATTGCTCCGGTCTTGAAGCAAACAATTTCGCCCGCTGTAAGTTGGGAACGAATTAATAATGTTGAAACGCCACAACTTTATCCAGTGTTTCCATGGCGTATTTATGGAGTAGGAAAGGAGGATCTGGATATAGCCCGTAATACCTACTTTTATGACCCGGATGCCATCAAGTTCCGTTCGCATACCGGATGGAAACAAGATAATATATGGGCTGCCTGTTTAGGCCTGACCGAAGAAGCAAAGAAACTATCTTTAGCCAAATTATCGAATGGACCGCATCGTTTCCCCGCATTTTGGGGACCGGGATATGACTGGACACCCGATCACAACTGGGGAGGTAGCGGCATGATAGGACTTCAGGAAATGCTATTGCAAACCAATGGAGAACAAATACTCCTTTTCCCGGCATGGCCGAAAGAATGGAACGTACATTTCAAACTTCATGCTCCGGGCGAAACAACAGTAGAAGCCACTCTGAAAGACGGAAAAGTGACAGACTTGAAAGTTTTACCGGAAAGTAGAGAAAAGGATATTGTTATAATGATTGAAAAGGAAAAATGATAATTTTGCGGAGTGCCCTGAAAGGGCTTAATTATATAGCGTAGGGCAACGCCCTACGTAAAAACGACAATCTGAATTTGCGCCCTGAAAGGGCATAATTGTATACAGTTCCGCCCTTTCAGGGCTTGTGACTGGTGTGTTTTTTTCGTAGGGCGTTGCCCTACGCTATATAATTAAGCCCTTTCAGGGCACCCCAATAAATATATAATTGTAAGGCCTTCAACCTAACTGCTAAATTCCCATTTAACGAATGAAATATATAAATAAAGAATTATGAATAAAAGACCATTTATCATCTTATCAGCTTTTCTGTTGCTATTCTCCTTGATAGAAAAAGGGCAGGCTACAGAAACTTACCGTCCCGAGACATCGGTTGCCGGATTCATCCAGCTTCCCGGTAGCGGGCGACAAGTCTATAATTTCAATCCGGGATGGCGCTTTTTCAGAGGCGATGTCCGGGGAGCAGAAGCGGTAAACTTTGATGACCGTTCCTGGAACGTCGTTTCCACCCCTCATACTGTAGAGTTGATGCCGGCCGAAGGAAGCGGATGCCGCAATTATCAGGGACCAGCTTGGTACCGTAAACACTTTGTCCTCCCCGCTGAAACAAAAGGGCAACGGGTAGTGCTTCATTTTGAAGCAGCTATGGGCAAACAGATTCTTTATCTGAATGGTAAACGCATCCAGGAACATCTGGGAGGTTATCTACCTTTTACTTTAGACTTGACTGCCAATGGTGTACAGGCCGGAGACTCCTGTCTGCTCGCTGTTTTCACGGACAACAGTGATGACAAATCCTATCCTCCCGGAAAACGTCAATACACATTAGACTTTGCTTATCATGGTGGCATTTACCGTGATGTATGGATGATTGCCAAATCTCCGGTAGCTATTACTGACGCTATTGATTCACAAACCGTTGGCGGTGGAGGTGTATTCGTTCATTTTGATAAGATCAGTGAAAAGAGTGCGCAGGTATATGTAAACACCGAAGTTCAGAATGACGACACCCGTTCCGAGTCAGTCATTGTAGAAACGACTTTGACAGATGCGGATGGAAAAGTAATCAAGCGCAGTTCAGGAAAACTTTCTTTAAAGCCGGGAGAGAAGAAATCCATCCGTCAACAGATGGAAGTAAAGAATCCTACTCTTTGGTCACCGGACACACCTTATTTATATAGAGTACAATCACGTATTAAAAAAGGAAATAAATCCATTGACGGAGGCATTACCCGTGTCGGTATTCGTCTGGCAGAATTCCGTGGTAAAGACGGATTCTGGCTGAATGGCAAACCTTTCGGACAACTGGTAGGAGCCAATCGCCATCAGGATTTTGCATACGTAGGCAATGCTTTGCCGAACTCACAGCAATGGCGTGACGCCAAACGTCTGCGTGATACCGGATGCACCATTATTCGTGTAGCCCACTATCCCCAAGACCCTGCCTTCATGGATGCCTGTGACGAGCTCGGTCTGTTCGTGATTGTCGCTACTCCGGGATGGCAGTACTGGAACAAAGACCCGAAATTCGGAGAGTTGGTTCATCAGAATACCCGCGAAATGATTCGTCGTGACCGTAATCACCCTTCCGTATTGATGTGGGAACCCATCTTGAATGAAACCCGCTATCCGCTCGATTTTGCCTTGAAAGCTCTTGAGATTACCAAAGAAGAATATCCCTATCCGGGACGTCCGGTAGCTGCTGCCGATGTCCATTCTGCCGGAGTGAAAGAGCATTATGACGTTGTTTATGGCTGGCCGGGTGATGATGAAAAAGAAGACAAACCGGAGCAATGTATCTTTACCCGTGAATTCGGGGAGAATGTAGACGACTGGTATGCTCACAACAATAATAACCGTGCCAGCCGCAGTTGGGGAGAACGCCCGTTACTGGTACAGGCTATGTCCTTGGCAAAGAGCTATGACGAGATGTACCGCACGACCGGTTTGTTTATCGGTGGTGCCCAATGGCATCCGTTCGACCATCAGCGTGGCTATCATCCGGACCCTTATTGGGGCGGTATTTATGATGCTTTCCGTCAGAAGAAATATGCGTATGAAGTATTTCGCAGCCAGTCGCCGGCCAGCCTCAAACACCCATTGGCAGAATGTGGCCCGATGATATTCATTGCTCATGAAATGTCACAGTTCTCCGATAAGGACGTAGTTGTATTCACAAACTGTGATTCAGTCCGTCTTTCTATTTATGATGGAACGAAAACCTGGACGAAACCGGTGGTTCATGCCAAAGGACACATGCCGAATGCTCCCGTTATATTCGAGAATGTCTGGGACTTTTGGGAAGCACGCGGATATAGCTATACCCAAAAGAACTGGCAAAAAGTGAACATGGTTGCCGAAGGAATCATCGACGGAAAAGTAGTATGCACTCAAAAGAAAATGCCTTCCCGACGTTCCACCAAACTACGCCTTTACATAGATACCCAAAAAGTGAACCTGGTAGCTGACGGCTCTGACTTTATCGTCGTAGTTGCTGAAGTAACCGATGATAGTGGAAATGTGCGCCGTCTGGCAAAAGAGAACATCGTTTTCACGGTAGAAGGTGAAGGAGAAATCATCGGAGATGCTACTATTGGCGCCAATCCCCGTGCGGTGGAGTTCGGCTCTGCTCCGGTGTTGATTCGTTCTACCCGGAAAGCCGGAAAAATTAAGGTGAAAGCCCGCGTACAGTTTGAGGGCACTCAAGCTCCGACAGCTACTGAAATTGAACTGGAAAGCGTTCCTGCAGAACTCCCTTTCTGCTATGAGGAACAGGCTTATGAAATACAAAGGACAACACCGTCCACTCTTAATGCACCCCCGGTCAAGGGATCATCTGAAGGAAAAGTACAACTGACAGAGGAAGAACGCCAACGGGTGTTGGATGAAGTAGAACGTCAACAGACTGAATTTGGAACTGAAAAATAGTACGATAAAAGTGATTAGCAGGTTAGTAATAAGTGATTAGCAGGGTAATCTGCCAACTTGTTTTTTATATGTTACTAAAGCACTATTCAAAAAAAAGACTATCTTTGAGTACGTTTAATTCCAATTATAGCCATCAATGAGAAAACGGAATATTCTAATACTATTACTATCCATGATAGGCATGTATGCTTTTGCCTATCCAAATATGATTGTAGAACACTACACGGCTGAACGTGGTTTGCCTAATAATATCGTAAACTGTACATTAAAAGGACAAGACGGATTTATCTGGTTTGGTACCTGGTATGGACTATGCAGCTTTGACGGAAGTAAATTCCGTTCCTACGATAACCATGACGGCTTTTATTCCACAGATATTCCGCCGCGTAAAATTCAGCGTATCGTAGAAGATAAGAATGGTTTTCTGTGGATTAAGACTATCGACCGTAAACTCTATCTGTTCGATAAACGGCATGAGAGCTTTCATGCCGTCTACGACGATGTGAAAGAATATTCCGAGAACATTCAGATTATCAAGATTCAGACGACCGAAGACGGCGACGTATTGTTGCTGACAAAAGATAAAAGCCTTTTGCGTGCGTACACCGACAAGGAAGGTAAAATAACGATGAAACAATTGCATGATTCGCGTCCTAACGTGAACGTGTACGACATGCGTCTGAAACACAACATATTCTGCGAAACAGCCGAGTTTATCAATTGGATCGGTATGGATTATCAGATTCTGTCCCTACGGAAAGGGGAAGCGCTGAAAGACAAACCTGCCGACTTTATACAGAAAAAAGTATCTGCTAACCCGGATCAGTTTACTTGTGCCTCTTATAATTCTAAATTCTTATGGTTGGGAGACAAGAAAGGCCACATTTATAGCATTGATCCGCAAAACGGAGTGGTCAACCGTTACGAGATACCGGAAATCAAACAGCCGGTTTCTAATTTGCTGGTAACGGAATCCGGTTTGATGTACATTACCACCAACGAAGGAGCATACGAGTACAATATCGGCTACAAACAGTTGACCAAGCTCCCCTTTACCATCCCCGAAAAGGACAATGGAATTATATTCTATGATAAATATGATAAGGTATGGTTTCAGGAGGGTAACCAGGCATTGACCTATTATGATCCCCTGAACAGGAGCCATCACCGCTTTACATTCCCCAATCAGAACGCAATCGGCAATTTTGAAATGCAGGATGCCGGCGAACAAGGCATGTTCTTTATGACTCCGGGAGGAGAAATTCTTCTATTCGACAGGGAGAAACTGGAAATGACCCGTATCAACCAATTGAAGCCTTTCTCCGACGATCTTCCCAATCAGCTTTTCTTCCATCTTCTGCTGGATAAAGATGGCATCCTTTGGCTGGCATCTACGAGCAGCGGAGTATACAGGCTTAATTTCCCCAAGAAGCAATTCCAACTGCTGACAGAAGTTTCTCCATCTCCGGTGGTGCCCGAGAGATCGACTTCTTGGAATCAGGGAATACGTGCTCTCTTCCAGGCGCAAAATGGGGATATTTGGGTAGGAACCCGCTGGCAAGCCTTGTATCGCCTGGATCGTAACGGACAAGTGAAACAAATCTTCTCGGATAAGAACTATCTGTTAGGAGCCGTATATCATATTATGGAAGACAAAGACGGTAATCTTTGGTTTTCCACCAAGGGAAACGGGCTTGTTAAAGCCGAACCGGACATGAATTCACCGCACGGGTTGCGTTTTACCCGTTATATCAATGACCCCAAGAATCCGAATTCTATCAGTAACAACGATGTGTACTTTACCTATCAGGACAGCCAGGGACGCATTTGGGTAGGATTACTGGGAGGAGGTCTGAATCTAATTTCCGAAGAGAACGGAGCAATTACCTTTATACATAAATACAATGGCTTGAAACAATATCCTGCATACGGTCTTTATATGGAGGTACGTACCATGACGGAAGATGAAGACGGACGTATTTGGGTAGGAACAATGGATGGCCTGATGTCTTTCGACGGACATTTCACTACCCCCGAACAGATCCAGTTTGAAACGTACCGCCAGGTCAGCGAAAATTCAAACGTAGCGGATAACGATATTTATGTACTCTACAAAGATACTGATTCGCAAATCTGGGTAAGTGTATTCGGAGGCGGTTTGAATAAATTAGTCCGCTATGATAAAGAAAAGCGTGAACCGATCTTCAAATCATACGGCATACGCGAAGGAATGAATAACGATGTAGTCAAGTCCATCGTAGAAGATAAAAACGGTAACTTGTGGTTTACAACGGAAATTGGCTTGTCTTGCTTCAATAAAGCTACCGAACAGTTTCGTAACTACGACAAATACGACGGTTTCCTGAACGTAGAACTGGAAGAGGGTAGTGCCCTCCGTACCTTGAATGGAGATTTGTGGATTGGTACCCGGCAGGGAATCCTGACATTCTCTCCCGACAAACTGGAAACATTGCATACGAACTACGATACACGTATTGTTGACTTTAAAGTTTCCAACCGCGATCTGCGTAGTTTCCGCGAATGTCCGATTCTGAAAGAATCCATCACATACGCCAAAGCAATCGAACTTAACTACAATCAATCCATGTTCACGATTGAATTTGCCGCATTGAATTTCTATAATCAGAACCGGGTATCTTACCGATATATACTCGAAGGATATGAAAAAGAATGGCATTATAACGGAAAGAACCGTATCGCTTCTTATACCAACGTACCTCCCGGAGACTATACATTCCGTGTAGAAACCGTAGATGAAGCCAATCCGGAGCTGGTTTCCAACTGTACACTGGCCATCACTATCCTTCCACCGTGGTGGTTGAGCTGGTGGGCAACCCTTATATATGTAATTCTAGGTTTGGCAGCTCTCTATTTCAGCCTGCGCCTGGCTTTCTTCATGCTCAAAATGAAGAATGATATTTATATCGAGCAGAAGGTATCGGAGATGAAAATCAAGTTCTTTACCAATATCTCCCATGAATTGCGCACTCCTTTGACATTGATAAAAGGTCCGATACAGGAACTAAGAGAACGCGAAAAGCTCTCTCCGAAAGGATTGCAATATGTGGATCTGATGGAGAAGAACACCAATCAAATGCTGCAATTAGTGAATCAGATCCTTGATTTCCGGAAGATTCAGAACGGCAAGATGCGTTTGCATGTGTCATTAATTGATTTTAATGAGATGATAGCTTCTTTCCAGAAAGAATTCCGGGTACTTTCCGAAGAAAACGAGATCAGTTTTACTTTCCAGTTGCCGGATGAAGCGATTATGGTATGGGCGGACAAGGAAAAAATGAGCATTGTTATCCGCAACATCATATCCAATGCATTCAAATTCACTCATTCCGGAGGAAGTATTTATATAACTACCGGATTGACGGACGACGGTAAACGTTGTTATGTACGGGTGGAAGATAACGGAGTAGGTATTCCACAAAATAAACTGACCGAGATTTTCGAACGCTTCTCGCAAGGAGAGAACGCGAAAAACTCCTATTATCAGGGCACGGGTATCGGATTGGCACTTTCAAAAGAGATCGTCAATCTGCATCACGGACAGATTCGTGCCGAAAGTCCCGAAGGACAAGGAGCGGTGTTTATTGTGGAACTTCTGATGGATAAAGAGCATTACCGCCCGTCGGAAGTAGACTTCTATGTGGGAGATACGGAGACAGCCCCTGTTTCGGTAGAACAAGATCCTGTTGCAAATGCCATATCCGAAGACGGTACGGAAGAAGAACCGGAAATCGACGCTTCATTACCGACCCTTCTGTTGGTGGAAGATAACAAAGACCTTTGCCAGTTGATAAAGCTTCAGTTGGAAGACAAGTTCAATATCCATATTGCCAATAACGGAGTGGAAGGTTTGAAGAAAGTACACCTGTATCATCCGGATATTGTGGTGACCGATCAGATGATGCCCGAAATGGATGGGCTTGAAATGTTGCAATCCATCCGCAAAGATTTCCAAATCAGCCATATCCCTGTCATTATCCTGACTGCGAAGAATGATGAAGGCGCCAAGACCAAAGCGATCACTTTAGGGGCGAACGCCTACATCACCAAACCTTTCAGTAAGGAATATCTGTTGGCACGTATCGACCAGTTGCTTGCCGAACGGAAACTGTTCCGTGAACGAATCCGTCAGCAAATGGAAAACCAGACGACGACCGAAGAAGACAGCTACGAACAATTTTTGGTAAAGAAAGACGTACAGTTCCTCGAAAAGATACATCAGGTCATTGAAGAAAATATGGACGACAGTGACTTTAACATTGACACCATAGCATCCGGTATCGGATTGAGCCGTTCGGCATTCTTCAAGAAACTGAAGAGTCTTACCGGCCTGGCACCCGTCGATCTGGTAAAAGAGATTCGTTTGAATAAATCTATCGAGCTGATTAAAAATACGGATTTAAGTGTTTCCGAAATTGCTTTTGCTGTCGGATTCAAGGATTCGGGATATTATAGCAAGTGTTTCCGGAAAAAATATAATCAGTCCCCTCGCGAATATATGAATGAATGGCGGAAAGGAGAGAGATAACCGATTACAAAATGCTTTCTTAATCGTCCTTTTAGAAACCTAATTAAGATTCGAAAGAATGAACAACATTAAGAAAGTATTATCAGCGTGGATGCTGGTTGCTAGTGTACTACCTGTGGCAGCCCAGTATCCTGTAATTCCGGACTCGGTAAAAGCAAGAGGAGCAAAACAAGAAGCGGAGTTTGAACGGAAATCGGATGCGGCATGGGAAAAAGCTTTGCCGACAGTGTTAGAAGAAGCAAAGAAAGGTCGTCCCTATAAGCCTTGGGCCTCCAAACCCGAAGATTTGATAAAAAGTAATATCCCGGCTTTCCCCGGCGCGGAAGGCGGAGGTATGTATACTCCCGGTGGTCGTGGAGGGAAAGTGATCGTAGTTACTTCGCTGGAAGATTCCGGTCCCGGAACATTACGCGAAGCCTGCGAAACGGGAGGTGCACGTATTATTGTATTCAATGTAGCGGGAGTGATTCGTTTGAAAAGCCCGATTAGCGTACGTGCCCCTTATGTAACAATTGCCGGACAAACGGCTCCCGGAGATGGTATCTGCGTCACCGGACAATCTTTCCTGATCGATACACACGATGTCGTGATTCGTCACATGCGCTTCCGCCGCGGTGCGCAGGACGTAGCTTTCCGTGACGATGCAGTAGGAGGGAATGCGGTTGGAAATATTATGGTAGACCATTGCTCCGCCAGTTGGGGATTGGATGAAAATATGTCTATCTACCGTCATGTATACAACAGAGGGGCAGACGGACACGGGCTGAAACTTCCGACGGTAAACATTACCATTCAGAATTCTATTTTCTCTGAAGCATTGGATACCTACAATCATGCTTTCGGTGCAACCATCGGTGGGCATAACAGTATGTTCTGCCGTAATCTCTTTGCTTCCAACATCAGCCGGAATAGTTCGGTAGGTATGGACGGCGATTTTAACTTCGTCAATAATGTTGTTTTCAACTGGTGGAACCGTTCCGTAGACGGAGGCGATCACAACAGTTTCTACAATATGATAAACAACTACTTCAAACCCGGTCCGATCACTCCGATAGGTAAACCGATTTCTTATCGTATTCTCAAACCGGAAGCAGGACGTGACAAAAACAGACCGCTTTCATTCGGAAAAGCATACGTAAATGGAAATATTATCCATGGCAATGCCAAAGTTACAAAAGATAATTGGGACGGAGGCGTACAACTTAAAGAAGAGGTGGACGCCGCAAAGTTTCTGCCGCTAATTAAATCGGACGAGGCTTTCAAAATGCCACCGGTAACTGTAATGGATACCAAAAAAGCTTATACCTTTGTATTAGATAATGTAGGAGCTAATTTTCCGAAACGCGACGCAGTAGATGCACGTGTCATTAAGACCGTACAAACAGGAAAGGCCATCTATGCGAAAGATGCACCGGAGTTTGTCTCTCCTTACGTGAAGAGACGGTTACCGGCTGATTCTTACAAGCAAGGTATCATCACAGATATTCGTCAGGTAGGCGGACTGCCCGAATATAAAGGTGAAGCGGTAGTAGACTCGGACGGCGACGGTATGCCGGATGCCTGGGAAACGGCCAACGGATTGAATCCGAACGACCCGGCTGACGCAAACATGGACTGCAACGGTGACGGATATACTAATATTGAAAAATACATCAATGGCATAGACACCAAGAAGAAAGTAGACTGGACAGACTTGAAGAACAATTACGATACATTGTCTAAACGGAAAAGTCTGTTGTAACCGGATGAAAAGAGATTAAAGTTTATTGTAATGAATATACAAGTAAGAACGATCCTTTTAGGATTATTGAGCATTGGGTTTGTGCAAAGTTATGCGCAAACCTTTGCTTTACAGGTTAAGAATGACCAGATCACTTACCTGAATGATGATCGGGGAAACCGGATTCTCGATTTCTCTACATGCGGATATAAATCCTCCGAACAGGATATTCCTTCTGTTCGTAATGTGGTGTTTGTACCCTGGAAAGCCGGAGATAATACTGCACGTATTCAACGTGCCATTGATTATGTAGCTTCGCTGACTCCTGACGCTTCCGGTTTTCGGGGAGCCGTATTACTCGATCAGGGAGAATTTTCCCTGTCCGGCAGTATTCGTATCTCCACATCCGGAATTGTATTGCGGGGTACGGATAAAGAAAAAACAATACTGCTGAAAAAGGGCGTAGACAGAGGTGCGCTTATCTACATGGAAGGAGTGGACGACCTGAATGTGCAAGACACATTGAAGGTGCTTTCCCACTATGTTCCGGTAAACGCGAGAACATTGGAAGTCGCTTCGGGTGTTTCTCTGAAAAAAGGAGACCGCTTCATGGTTACCCGTCCTTCCGGCAAAGAATGGATTGCCTCTTTGGGTTGTGATATTTTTGGAGGAGGTATCAGTGCTTTGGGATGGAAAGAAGGTGACATGGATCTGACTTGGGACAGAACAGTCTGCGAAGTAAACGGCAACCAGGTAACACTGGATGCTCCGCTGACTGTAGCTTTGGATGCTAACTATGGAACTTCTTCCCTGTTGACTTATCAATGGAACGGACGTATTCACGATTGTGGCGTAGAAAATATGACACTGATTTCTGATTACGACAAGCGTTATCCTAAAGACGAGGATCATTGCTGGACAGGTATCTCCATTGAAGATGCGGAAAACTGTTGGGTGAGACTGGTTAATTTCAAGCATTTTGCAGGAAGTGCTGTAATTGTTCAGCGTACAGGTTCCAAAATTACCGTTGAAGACTGTATCTCGAAAGAACCCGTTTCAGAAATCGGAGGGATGCGTCGTTGCACTTTCCATACGCTGGGACAACAAACTTTATTTCAACGCTGCTATTCGGAACAAGGTATTCATGACTTTGCTGCCGGATATTGTGCAGCCGGTCCCAATGCTTTTGTACAATGTGATTCGTATGAATCTTTGGGATTCAGCGGTTCTATTGATGCTTGGGCGTGCGGACTGCTGTTTGACGTAGTAAATATCGACGGTCATAACCTGACTTTCAAGAATTTGGGACAAGATAAAAACGGAGCCGGTTGGAATACGGCAAACAGCTTGTTTTGGCAATGTACCGCAGCGGAAATCGAATGTTATGCCCCGGCAAAAGATGCGATGAACCGTGCATACGGTTGTTGGGCACAATTCTCCGGTGACGGTGAATGGGCACAATCCAACAATCATGTACAACCTCGCAGTATTTTTTATGCTCAATTGGAAGAACGGTTAAACAAAGAATGTGCGGAACGTGCACGTATTCTGCCCAGAAATACAAGTGCCACCAGTAGTCCTACAGTGGAAGTAGCTATGGAACTCACTAAAGAAGCATATAATCCACGGTTGACGTTGGAACGTTGGATAGGTGATAATAAGTTTGCTCCTTCGGTGGCATCAACCGGAGTAAAATCAATTGATGATATTAAAGAGAAAAAGAGCGCTGCACTTGCAAATTCTTCTTCTACTGCTGCTAAATTATTAACCCAACCGGAAGTAACTGTAACCAATGGACGTATTCAGATGAACGGTGCTCTATTGGTTGGAGGCAGTCATACCACCCCTTGGTGGAACGGAAAGCTCAAAACCAATTATCTGAAAAAGGCAAGTCCGGCCATCACCCGCTTTGTACCGGGGCGAGAGGGATTGGGATTAACCGACCGCATTGATTCTGTAGTCGACTTTATGAAACAGAAAAACATTCTTGTTTTCGATCAGAATTATGGTCTTTGGTACGATCGTCGCCGGGATGACCACGAACGGGTTCGCCGTCGGGATGGTGATGTATGGGGACCTTTCTATGAACAGCCATTCGGTCGTAGCGGTCAGGGAACAGCATGGGAAGGATTGAGCAAATATGATTTGAAACGCCCTAATGCATGGTACTGGAGCCGCTTAAAAGAATTTGCAGAAAAAGGAAATAAGGACGGACTGCTGTTGTTCCATGAAAACTATTTCCAACACAATATATTGGAAGCCGGTGCGCATTGGGTAGATTCTCCATGGAGAAGCAGCAATAACATCAATCAGACCGGATTTCCTGAACCTGCTCCATTTGCCGGAGACAAACGAATCTTTGTGGCAGATATGTTCTATGACATTACTCATCCTGTCCGTCGTGAATTGCACAGACAATATATCCGCCAATGCCTGAATAACTTCGCGGACAATTCGAATGTTATTCAGTTGACAAGCGCTGAATTTACAGGCCCGTTGCACTTCGTACAATTTTGGTTGGACGTGATAGCTGAATGGGAAACTGAAACCGGGAAGAAAGTAAAAGTGGCATTGAGTACAACGAAAGATGTACAGGATGCAATCCTTGCAGATCCTAAACGCGCTGCCGTAGTAGATATTATTGATATTCGATACTGGCATTATAAGACGGACGGAATCTTTGCGCCGGAAGGTGGAAAGAATATGGCGCCACGTCAGCACATGCGGAAGATGAAAGTGGGAAAGGTAACTTTCACAGAAGCATATAAAGCTGTCAATGAGTATCGTCAGAAATTTCCTCAAAAGGCAGTGACATTCTACGCACAGAATTATCCGGCTATGGGATGGGCTGTATTCATGGCAGGAGGTTCATGTCCTGTAATTCCGTGCACAGATAAAGCGTTCCTGAAGGATGCGGTAGCAATGGAAGTGGAAGAAACAAATACGGATGAGTACAAGAAAATGGTAAAATCTGATATTGGAAGTATCATTTATTCCAAGTCCGGAACAGAAATTCCTGTTCAATTATCGTCCGGAAAGTATGTGTTAAAGTACATTCATCCTGCTTCCGGAAAGATTGAAACGATAAATAAATCACTGAAAATAAATGGTTTATACAATCTAAAGGTGCCAGATAAGAAAGAAGGTATTTATTGGTTCCATAAGTTATAAAGCAGAGAATCCCGTTGAAGACCATTCAGCGGGATTTTTGCTTTTTATTGGTAATTTCTAGTAAAAGAGTGTTATAAAACATGATACTTGTTTTTTCAATCCACAAACCAGATTTTACCTAACGTTGCGGTCGATACTGCTTAGTTTTGCAACATCAAATCAATCGAATTAATGCTATGATGGAACAGACTAATCATTCAACCGACACTTTACTCGCTTCTTTTCAAGCGGGAAACATGGCAGCTTTTTCACAGCTGTATAACTTGCACATCAACGTCCTTTTTAATTACGGATTGAAGTTGACCATTGATAAAGAGTTACTGAAAGATTGTATTCACGACATCTTCGTGAAACTCTATACAAAGAAAGATGAATTAGGAACCATTGATAATTTGAGATCTTATTTATTCATCTCCTTAAAGAATAAGTTGTGTGATGAACTTCGCAGACGTATGTATATGTCTGATACGGCAGTAGAAGAAGTTAGCATATCCACTCCTACAGATGTAGAAGATGATTATATGGAAGAAGAGCAACGCAAGAATGAATTTTCATTGGTTAGACGTTTGCTCGACCAATTATCTCCCCGCCAACGCGAAGCGCTTACATTATATTATATAGAAGAAAAGAAATACGAGGATATTTGCGAGATTATGAATATGAATTATCAGTCTGTACGCAACTTGATGCATCGCGGATTGACAAAATTGCGTAGTTTGGCGAGTTAATTTTAGTAAAAAGGTAAATGGATTGAGTACATAGACAGGATAACGCCGTCCTACTTATGTAAACGCTTAAAAAGGATGCGATATGTGCTCAAAGGTAATGGATTTTTTGACGGATGATGATTTTATCAACTATGTGCTGGGTGTAACTCCGCAATCAGCTTCCCAATGGGAAACTTATTTCAGAGAGCACCCGGAAGAGACGGCAGATGCAGAAGAAGCTAAAGCTGTATTATTGGCTCCGGCAAATGTAGACTGTGGCTTCTCAATAGTTGAAAATAACGAATTGAAAGATAGGATTATTAGTAGTATAAAAGATTTTTCGGGTATTTTGTAGATAGGTTAGTATAGTTAAGATAAAGTAGTTAGGTTAGTTAAGGCATTAAAAGATTGACGCAGTCTTTCACAGGAGGTTTAATTTTAAACACTGTGAAAGGCTGCGTTTTTTATTTGTTCTATTCAGGTTTATCGCCAGATTCCTGAATATCGAAAGCACTACTGAAACTGACTATTAATACGATACATCCGCCCAATATGCCGATAAGCATATAAGCGATACGGATATCGAACGCCTGCGAGATGGCACCGATAAGCAGGGGAGCAATCAGCGAACCTATAAAACTGATGCTTGACAGAATGGTAAGTGCAATACTGACCGGTGTTTTTGATTTGGCTCCCACGAAGCTGTACAAAGTAGGCACAATGCAGGAAATACCCAAGCCGACCAGCATGAAACCTAAAGAATTAATGATTACTTTCATAGCCATAGATTCGAAAACTCCTCCTAACAGGGCAGAAACAAAAAAGCCGATACAGATAAAGCTACCCGCCAGTTGCAGGACTTTCTTCTTTCCCCAAAGCTGATAAGCATAGTTAGTCAGGAAACGGCCCGTTGCCATCATAATCATAAATACAAGAAAACCGATTTGCAATGATTTAGGTACATGAACCACTGATTCGAAATAAACGGCACTCCAGTCGAACATTGCACTTTCTACAACCAGCGCAAACAGTCCGACAAGTCCTAACTGCAAAAGCAACATTTCCGGTTTTTGAAATAACAGGCGAAAACCATTGGGAGCTTTGGCTGTATTTCTTTCCTGCGTCTTTGTATCAGAAACTTCCGTTTCCTGCGGTGCGCTCTCCTGCAAATATTTCCGCCCGGAAAGTGCAATTATAAGGATGATGATAAATATCAGTGTATAATGCCAGATGGGGGAGACTCCTGCCAAAATCATTACGAAGCCGATAAGTGCTCCTGCACATGCCCCCAGACTCCATCCTCCATGAAAAGTGGCCATAATGGTTTTACCATAGATACGTTCCACCTCAATGCCTTGTGTATTGAATGATATATCGCACAAATTCCAGCACACACCGAAGCAAAAGAGCAGAAAGCCTAAAAGATAGACCTCATGAGCCAGCCCAATGCAAAGCAGAGATGAAGCGTATCCCAGGATACTGACCTGTACCATGCTCCGGCTTCCTAACTTCGAAACAAGATAGCCAGCCAAGGGGATCGCGACAAATTTTCCGACAGGGATCATAAATAAAATCAGCCCCCAGTAGAAAGCATAATTTGCAGCAAAAACGTCTTTAAAATCAGGGATTCGGCTAGCCCAACTTGCCATACAAAGTCCTTGGGCAAAGAAAAAAGTCAATATGGCAAAACGTATTCTCTCTTTTGGATGCGTAAATTGGTTATTCATGCATTTTTTATTTTTAATCGCGGCAAAGGTATCTATTTTTTTTGTACTTTTGCGCCCGATTTAAAAATATCATATTCATGAAGACAGGCGAATCTTTATTATCCATAGGTAAATTTATTGCAGAATATTCAGCCCATTTAATGGGGGCCGGAGTACACACCTCGCGGGTGGTACGCAACACAAAGCGTATTGGAGAGGCTTTCGGACTAGATGTCAAATTAAGCGTATTTCATAGAAACATCATTCTGACTATTATAGACAAAGAAACAAACGAGGCTTGTAACGAGGTCATAGACATTCCTGCACACCCAATCAGTTTTGAACATAATTCAGAGTTAAGCGCATTAAGCTGGGAAGCAGTAGACAATCATTTGTCATTGGAAGAATTGAAAGACAAATACAAGAAGATTATTTCTGCTCCGCGGATACATTCGCTTTTCGTATTATTATTAGTAGGATTTGCCAATGCGTCTTTCTGCAAATTGTTCGGCGGTGATTTAATTTCGATGGGAATTGTGTTCTCGGCTACCATTACAGGATTCTACCTGAAACAACAAATGCAGGCGAAAAAGATCAATCATTATGTTGTATTTATAGTCTCGGCTTTTGTTGCTTCCCTGTGTGCTTCCACCGCGCTGATTTTCGACACAACTTCGGAGATTGCCATGGCGACCAGCGTGCTTTATCTTGTGCCTGGGGTTCCCTTGATTAATGGCGTGATTGATGTAGTAGAAGGATACGTTTTAACAGGATTTGCCCGTCTGACAGAGGCTTCTTTGTTGATTGTCAGCATCGCTATCGGACTTTCCTTCACATTATTAATGGTAAAAAATAGTTTAATTTGATATGATAGCACTTGACATTCTTACGGATGGATTTTTTGCAGCAGTAGCAGGTATAGGATTTGGTGCGATTTCCGATCCTCCTTTGCGTGCATTCAAAATGATTGCCATACTGGCAGCACTGGGACACGCCTGTCGTTTTTGTTTGATGACCTATTTAGGCGTGGATATTGCCACAGGTTCGTTGTTTGCCGGATTAGTCATCGGCTTCGGCAGTTTGTGGTTAGGGAAAAAAGTATATTGCCCGATGACGGTATTGTACATTCCGGCGTTACTTCCCATGATTCCGGGAAAGTTTGCATACAACATGGTATTTTCACTTATCATGTGTCTGCAAAATGTGAATGATCCGGATAAGCTGGACAAGTTTATGTCGATGTTCTTCTCTAATACTCTGATAGCAAGCACAGTGATTTTCATGTTGGCGGTAGGAGCTACGTTCCCGATGTTCCTGTTCCCACATAGAGCCTTTTCATTAACAAGACACTAAAACGAACTTTTATGGAGATTTTTTGGAGAACAATTGCATATTATAATTCAGCTACCTGGCTGTTACAGATAGTTATCATTCTGATTGGTATTGCATTGACCGGATTGCTTATCGGCCGACCACGTCCGTGGGTGAAAATGGCGATGAAGTTCTATATGATAGGTCTGTATACGTGGATTTCTCTGGTCTACTATTATATCTACTGTGAAGAGCGTAGTTATAATGGAGTAATGGCTATGTTTTGGGGTGTGATGGCTATCATTTGGATATGGGATGCGATTACGGGATATACTACCTTTGAACGTACCCACAAATATGATCTACTGTCTTATGTGCTGTTAGCAATGCCTTTTATATATCCTTTGGTTTCATTGGCACGCGGTCTCTCATTCCCGGAAATGACTTCTCCGGTCATGCCTTGTTCGGTAGTGGTGTTTACTATTGGATTGTTATTGCTGTTTGCGCAAAAGGTCAATATGTTTTTGGTATTGTTCCTTTGCCACTGGTCGCTGATCGGATTATCCAAAACTTATTTCTTCCAGATTCCGGAAGATTTCTTATTGGCAAGTGCTACGATCCCCGGCTTGTATCTTTTCTTTAGGGAGTATTTCCTGAATAATCTGCATGCCGATACCAAGCCGAAAGCAAAATATATCAATTGGCTGTTGATAAGCGTTTGCGTCGGACTGGCCGTGTTGCTGACTACTACCATGTTTTTGGAATTGGTTCCGAAAGGTTAATTCGGAAACATATAAAATATTCAAATAAAAAAAAGAGGCCGTTCAAAAAAGCCTTGATCTTATAAAATCGTCCTTACTACAACCTATCGTAGTAAGGACGATTTTTCTTTTAGGAACTTTGGGAACAGTTTCTTTTATATATCGTATCGTTTACTTAATTGCGTAGAATATCCGTAAGGCATATTGCATCACTGCATCAGGCAACCATCTTTTACTCTTCGCAAACAATACCTGTATCCAGGGACCTACTTTCGTCCGAAAAGGAGGATTGGTACGTTCCACTATCTTACAGATGGCAGCACCCAACTTTCGCGGATGGCATCCATTACGTTCTTCTTTTTCTATAATCTCTAATGATTTCAGAAAACTTTCTCCGTAATCGGCATCCAGTCTTGTCTGTTCGGAGATATTCCGGTTATCAGTAAATCCGGTGTTGAAGTCTCCCGGTTCTACTACACAAACCTTTATATGGAACGGATGAACCTCTAAAGCCAATGCTTCGCTATATCCCTCCACAGCAAATTTCGAAGCAGAATAAAATCCCTGATAGGGGATTCCCATTACACCACCGATAGAGCTGATATTGATAATCTTTCCTTTTCGTGCTTTTCGCATATGAGGCAAAACAGCTTTACACATGTTCACTACGCCGAAGAAGTTTGTATTCATTTGTATATTCACTTCTTCTTCAGTGGCAAGTTCCAATGCGCCACCAATACCTATTCCGGCATTATTAATCAATACGTCAATCCGCCCCTCCTCCGATAAAATCCGCTCTACGGCCTGACAAACGGAAAGGAAATTGGTTACATCGACAACAAGCATTTTTACATGATTCATGTCTTCGGAAGGTTTCCGGCTTGTTCCATAAACGATGTGTCCTCGTTCCGATAACATTTGAGCGGTAATCTTGCCGAATCCAGAGGATGCTCCGGTGATAAGTATGACTTGTGGTTGCATATTTTTTATTTGCGATATGGTACTAACTGCTCAATTATCATTTCTGCAAGATAGCAGTCATTTCTTCCCGCCAATCCGCACCATTCTTCGGTTGGAACGTTTCAAATCCGAGTTCTTTACCGATTTGGATATTCGAAGCACCGTCATCTACAAATAAAGTTTCGGAAGGAATGATATTACAATCATTCACCATATAATCGAATATTTCCGGTGCAGGTTTCGTGTGACCGACTTGATAAGACAAATATAGTTTGTCACAATAATCATTCAACGGCTTTTTCTTCGATGAGAAATCGGGGCCGCATGCCCACGACATAACAAAAGGATTGGTATTACTTAAAATATACACATGATAGGACTTTCTCAATTCCAATATATAATCGAGTTTATTTAGATTCACTTCATTGAAAAAGCCCAGCCATGCCTGTTTGGTTTCCTCCATCGTCAATGGACGGCCACATAAATCCCCCAGTTGTTTCCGAAACTCATCCGCACTTAGCTTTCCTTCTTCCAGTTCTTGAAAGATGCCGGTCTGGTGATATTTATCCAGCCGGGTATCAGCATCTGCCAGTCCCAGTTTGATAAATGCCTGAACCGCTTTGTCACGATCAATATCTACAATCACCCCTCCAAAATCAAATACAATGTTTTTAATCATGATATATAATTTTTTTGTTTGCTACAAAGATACGGCTTATCTTCTTAATTAACAGTGCACAACGGCTTGATATTTGTCAAAAAAACATAGTGACGCTATCCTTGCCAAATAGTGTCACTATCACACCCGGATAGCGTAGCTATAAGGAGAGGATAGCGTCACTATACTTTTTGTATGACTTAGGGAAGGATAAATACCGATTATTTTTTATATTTGCAAATCCAATCAATCCTTTGTAAAGACAAAAATAGAGTTATGAATAACCTTCGAATTTTATTGTATATGATGCTCCTTTCATTGGCTGCATGTCATCCGGAAGGAACGAGTGTGAAGCAAGGGTTAGACAAAGCCGCACAACTCATGGCACAGGACCCGGATACGGCATCTATTATTCTTGAGACTATTCAGACAAGTCAAATGAATGAAGCTCAACTGGCAGAATATAATTTATTGTGTACCCAGCTCAACGAGGATAAAAACATTCCTCATTCCTCTGATAAGCAGATCAGGCAGGCGGCATCTTATTATGAGAAGAATGGCAATGAATATCAAAAATCCAAAGCATATTATTATCTTGCCTGTGTAGAAAGTGATCTGGAACAGAAAGAGGAGGCAGAAATCCACTTTAAGGAGGCAATCAAACTTGCCAAAGAAACAGAGGAATACGATCATCTGGCAAAAATCTGCAAACGATGTAGTCTTTATTATCAGAAATACGGTAACTTTGATGAAGCACTGGAAATGGAGAGAAAGGCATACGCCAGTCAGTTGATGTTGAATGACGGTAAAAGCGATTCTTCAGTAATTCTTTCTTCTGCTTTAGGAATGTTTGGTGTGATGTCTTTGTTACTTGGGCTACTCTGGAAGAAAAATCGGCACGCACTTTCCCAATTGGATCTTTTCAAAGAAGAAATACTGAAAAAAGATGTTGAATCGGATAAGCTGATTTTGCAATGTAACCATCTCGAAGAGAAGTATCAGTCTCTTCAACTACATATCTATGAAAGTTCCCCCGTTGTCTCAAAAGTACGACAGTTTAAAGAACGGAATGTTTTGTCTTCTAAAATCCCTTCTTTCTCCGAGAAAGACTGGACAGAGTTACTGCGACTTCAGGAAAACGTCTATGGACTTGTATCTAAATTGAAAGAAATAGGTCCGAAGCTCACAGAAGAGGATTTAAGGGTATGTGCTTTTCTGCGGGAGGGAGTCCAACCTGCTTGCTTTGCTGATTTAATGAAACTGACTACAGAGACGCTGACCCGGAGAATCTCCAGAATAAAAACGGAGAAACTGATGCTGGCAAATTCTAAAGAGTCACTGGAAGATATTGTGAAATCATTGAGGGATCTTTCATTTTGTGCAAGAAATTAATTATTATCTGGTAATGATTCATTATCTCCTTACTACATTTAAGGATTTTCGTTGCAGAGATTAATGGTTTTTAGTACAGAAATTAGTAATCTTTTATGCAGTCGGGTAGTTGTCCCGTTATAACGGGACGATGGGCATCCTATAGGGTGACAAATGTCACTTTATAAGGTGCAGGGCAGACGCATTATATTTTTTACTATATTCTCGTTTGTAATTTC